>NZ_JAVSCF010000113.1:0-19578 GCF_031932565.1 Streptomyces sp. B1866 | reverse complement strand
CGCCCCGCGCCACCGGCCGCGCCCGCCGCGGGCTGGTTGCACCGGGCCCGCGCGGGGCACCCGGCACGGCGGCACGGCACGGGTCCGCCCGCCGCGTACCGGCGGCGGACTCGCCGCGCCGACGACGCAGGCACGACAGGCAGGAGCCGGCGGCATGGCGCAGCAGGCGCACATCGGCGTGACCGGGCTGGCGGTGATGGGCCGCAACCTGGCGCGCAACTTCGCCCGGCACGGGCACACCGTGGCCGTGCACAACCGGACCGAGGCGCGGACCCGGGCCCTGGTGGAGGAGTTCGGCCACGAGGGCGCGTTCCTGCCTGCCCGGACGCCCGAGCAGTGCGTGGCCTCCCTGGAGCGGCCGCGCCGCCTGGTGGTCATGGTCAAGGCGGGCGCGCCCACCGACGCCGTCATCGAGGAGTTCGCGCCGCTGCTCCAGCCGGGCGACATGATCGTGGACGGCGGCAACGCGCACTTCCAGGACACCCGGCGCCGCGAGGCCGCGCTGCGCGAGCGCGGCCTGCACTTCATGGGCACCGGCGTGTCGGGCGGCGAGGAGGGCGCGCTGCACGGCCCGAGCGTCATGCCGGGCGGCTCCGCGGAGGCGTACGCGGCGGTGGGCCCGCTGCTGGAGGACATCTCCGCGAAGGTCGACGGCGTGCCGTGCTGCACGCACATCGGCCCGGACGGCGCCGGTCACTTCGTGAAGATGGTGCACAACGGCATCGAGTACGCGGACATGCAGCTCATCGCGGAGGCGTACGACCTGCTGCGGCGGGTGGCGGGTCTGCCGCCCGGCGAGGCGGCGGAGGTGTTCCGCGCCTGGAACGGCGGCCGGCTGGAGTCGTACCTGATCGAGATCACCGCCGAGGTGCTGGCGCACACCGACCCGGTCACCGGCGGGCCGTTCGTGGACGCGGTGCTGGACCGCGCGGAGCAGAAGGGCACCGGCCGCTGGACGGTGCAGACGGCGCTCGACCTGGGGGTGCCGGTGAGCGGGATCGCGGAGGCGGTGTTCGCCCGCTCGCTGTCGGGCCACGCGGACCTGCGCGCGGTCGCCCGGGCCCTGCCCGGGCCCGGGCAGGGCGCGCGGCCGGCCGGGGAGGCCGCGCGGCGGTTCGCCGACGACGTGGAGGAGGCGCTGTACGCGTCGAAGATCGTGGCGTACGCGCAGGGCGCCCACCAGATCCAGGCGGGCAGCCGGGAGTACGGATGGGGGATCGACCCGGGTGCCGTCGCGGCCATCTGGCGCGGCGGGTGCATCATCCGCGCCCGGTTCCTGGACCGGATCCGGCAGGCGTACGACGAGCGCCCGGACCGGGTCACGCTGCTGGACGCCGAGTACGTCGCGCAGGCGCTGGGCGCGGCCCAGGGCGCCTGGCGCCGGGTGGTGTCCACGGCCGCCGCGCTGGGGGTGCCGGTGCCCGGGTTCGCCGCGGCCCTGGCGTACTACGACGGCCTGCGCTCGGAGCGCCTGCCGGCCGCGCTGGTGCAGGCGCAGCGCGACTTCTTCGGCGCGCACACCTACCGGCGGGCGGACCGCGACGGCGTCTTCCACACCCGCTGGGGCGGCGACCGGGGCGAGGAGCCGGCCTGAGGCCGACCGCGCTCGCGCCGGGCGGCGCGCGCGGAACCGGCGGGACGCGCGGGGCGTGGAGGAGGAGACGAGGACGGGCCCACGTCCCGCGCCCCGCGCGCCGTACGGTCGCCGCGCCCCCGCGCGCCGTACCGCCGCCGGCGGCCGCCGGACGGGCCCGGCGGCCGTACGACCGGGGGGATGACGACGTGTCCGAGCAGAGCGGGAAGCGCCCTCGCAGACCCGGCGGGCGGCGCGCGGCCGGGCCGCCCGAGGCCCGGCCGGTGCACCGGATGGTGGAGGACCAGGCGCGGCTCGCGCCGTCGGCACCCGCCGTGGTGCGCGGCGGTGACACCCTCAGCTACGCCGGGCTGGACCGCGCGTCCGGCCGGCTGGCGCGGCGGCTGCGCGCCGCCGGCGTGCCCGCGGGCGGGCTGGTGGCCGTGTGCCTGGAGGATCCGGCCGACGCGGTGGTGGGCATGCTCGGCGTGCTGCGGGCAGGCGGCGCGTACGTGCCGGTGGCGCCCGGCGCGCCCGAGCCGCACCTGCGGCATGTGCTGGCGGACGCCGGCCCGGTGGCCGTGGTGGCGCGCGGGCCGCTGCCGGTGGCCCTGGCCGACGCGGTGGGCGCGGACCGGGCGGTGGTGCTCCTGGACGACACCGGCGGACCGCAGGACACGGGCGTTCCCGATGCCCCGGGCGTGTCCGACGCCCCGGGCGCTCCTTCGGATGCGGACGCCGCCGGCGGCCCGGCCGGTGCGGCGGATGTGGCCTGCGTGCTGTACACGGCCGGCACGACCGGCCCCGCCACGGGGGCGCTGACCGGGCATCAGGCCCTGGCGCGCGGGTACGCGGCGTGGCGCGCGGTCTTCCGGCTCACGCCCGCGGACCGGTATCTGACCACGGTGGAGCCGGAGTTCGCGGGCTTCACGGCCGCCTGGGTGCGCGCGCTGTGCTCGGGCGGGACGCTGGTGCTGCCCGCCGCGGGGCCGGAGGCCGGGCCCGCGGGCCTGCGCGAGGAGATCGTCCGCGCCGCGGTGACCGTGCTGGACTGCGGTGTGCACGTCGTCCGGGACCTGCACCGGCACCTGCGGGTCAGCGGCCTGGACCTGGGCGCGGTCCGGCTGGTGGCGGCCGGCGGGGACAGCTGGTACCTGGACGAGCAGCTGGAGCTGCGCCGGACGCTGGGTCCGCGCGTGCGGATCCTCGGCGTCTACGGGCCGGCGGAGGCGGCCGGCGGCGCGGCGTACTTCGAGTTGCCCGACCGGCCCGCGGCCGTCGCCCACCCCGAGCGGCTGTCGCTGATCGGGGTGCCGTTCCCGCACGTGACCGTGACCGTCGCCGGGCCGGGCGGCGCGCCGGTCGGGCCGGGGGCGGTGGGGGAACTCGTCCTCGGCGGGCCGGGGGCGGCGCTGGGCCGGGTGCGCGGCGGCTCCGGGGGCGGGCGGCGCGGGCGCGGGCGTACCGGCGACCTGGGCCGGGTGCGCGAGGACGGGCGGCTGGAACACCTCGGGCGGCGCGGGGGCCACGCGGACGCCGAGGCGGTGCTGCGCGGCCACCCGTCGGTGGCCGCGTGCCTGGTGGCCGAGGCCGGTACGGGCGCGGGCCGACCGGAGCCCGTCGCCTACGTGGTGCCGGCCGACGGCGGCCGGGTGGACCCGGGCGAGCTGCGGCTGTTCCTGTCCGCCCGGCTGCCGCGGGACCGGGCTCCGCGGGCGGTGGTGCCGGTGGCGGCGCTGCCGCGGACCCGGGCGGGGAAGGCGGACCGGTCGGGGCTGCCGCGGCCGGTGCCGCGGGGCGCGGCGGGTCCGGGGACGGGCGGCAAGGCGTCGGCGGCCCTGGGCGCGCCGACGGGCCCGGGGGCGTCGATGGCGGCGCTCACCGGCGTGTTCACCCTGCTGGCCATGCTGCTGACGGACACCTTCTGGCCGGGGTCGACGGACGTGTCGCTGGTGCCGCAGCCGTGGGCGACGCTGTTCGAGGGGCTGTACCTGTGCGAGTGCCTGGCGTTCGGGCTGGGCGTGGCGTTCCTGGCGCACGGCAGGCCGCTGATGGCCCGGCTCGGCCGCTCGCCGGGGCTCACCGCGGCGGCGCACCTGGCGATCGTGTGGCTGCTCGTCTCGTGGTGGCCGCAGGACAACTCCTACCGGCTGGCCGGGCGGACGGACTGGGCCCGGCAGGCGGCGCTGGTCTACGGGTTCAACGTCACCCTCATGCTCGCGGGCGCGGTGGCGGCCGTCTTCGCCGCGCGGCGCCCCGCGGACCGCTGAGGCCGCGGCCGCCGGGGCCGCCGGGGCCGCTCTCGCGGTCGAGGTCCCGGAACATCCGGCCCAGCGCCCGGTTGGCTGCGCGCAGCACCGCCTCGGCCGCGTCCAGGGCCCCGGGGGTGGGGGCGGCGAGCGCCACACCGGCGTACGGGTCGGGCTCGTAGCTCGCGGTGGGGATGGTCGGCAGCAGCGTCACGCCGAGCGGCCGGCACCGCCGGGCCACCTCCGCCAGGTGGTCCAGCAGGTCCCGGGCGGGCAGGCGGGCGCCCAGCGGCAGACGGTCGAGGGTGCGCACGGCGGGCGGGCCGCCGCCGTGCAGGCGGGCCAGCCGCGCCTGGAGGGCGAAGGCCGCGGCCGGGCCGGTGAGCCGGAGGTTGGTCTCGACGGGCGCGAGGCGGCCCGCCCGGTCGGTGACGAAGTCCACGTCGTACCAGCCCCGGTAGCCGTCGGCGGCCAGGGCCCGGCCCACGGCCGCGCCGAACCGCGCCGCGATGGCGGCCAGCGGCCCGGGCAGGGCGCCGGGGCCGACGGTGACGCCGCGGTAGCGGGTGCCGGCCACGTCCATCAGGCCGGTGCCCACCGGGTGGACGGTGCCGTCGCCGGCGACGAACCCGTCGAAGGTGGGGTTGCGATGCGGGCCGCGGCCCGCGACGTGGTCCTCGATGAGCAGGGGCCCGCGCGGCGGCGCGGTGCCGGGCGCGCGGCGGGCCCAGGGGATCGCGTACGCGCGTCCGGCCCGGCGGGCCTGGGCGGGGGTCAGCACGGCGGTGGCCGAACCGCCCGCGCCGTACTCGGCCTTGACCACCGTCGTGAGCCCGGCAGCGGCGCGGGCGGCCAGCAGGCGGGCGGCGTGGCGCGGGGAGGCGGCGTGCCACTGGGCGGGGACGACGACGCCGGGGTGGTCGGGGGCGAGCCGGGCGAACAGGGCGTGCGCGGCGGCCTTGGACTCGTGGCGGCGGACGGCGGCCAGCGCGCCGGCCGCGCCCGGCGGGTGCTCGGCGCGGCAGGAGGCCGCGAGCCGGTCGGACGCGGCGGTGCGGCCCCAGGGGATGAGCGGGGGCCCGGCCGCCGCGATCCGCTCCCGGAGGGCGGGCCGGGCGCGGACCGCGTCGCACAGCCCGGACTCGCCGTCGACGCCGCCGTACACCTCCACGCCCTCCCAGTCCAGCAGCCGCTCCAGCAGGCGCGTCCAGGCGGGGTCGACGTGGCGCGGCAGGACGACGATCCGGGGGCGGGGGCTGAGGAAGGCGGCGAGGCACGCGTAGTGGTCGCCGCTGCCGCGGACGGTCGGGGAGGCGCCGGGGAACTGGGCGTGGAACTCGCCGACGTTGCCCAGGTGCACGGCGGGCCGGCCGCCGGTCCAGGCGGCGGCCCAGGCGGGTTCGCCGGTGCGGCCGGGCGCCTCCGGCGGCGGCGCGGGGGTGTCCCGTTCGCTGCGCATGGGCGGATTGTGCCACCGGCGTGCGGCCGGCGGCAGGGCCGGTCCGCTCGGCCCGCCGCGCCGGAGCCGGTCAACTCCCGTCCCTGGCAGGTGTGTTCGCGGCCGGGACGGCGCGGGAGCGGGGTCCGTGACCAGACCAAATAATGGGCACTCAGTGCCTTTACAGGCGGCACTGAGTGCCATACTTTTGTTGCACCTCGGTTTCGGGCCGACGACAGGGAGGTGCCCTCGTGTTGCACTCAGGGATAAGGACCGTTCAGGACCGACCAGACACCGCCGTGGACGGCGGCCGCTTCGAGGCGGCGGCGTCCCTTCTCGGCGCCCCCGCGGACGGGGCCGCGCCGCGCGCCGCCGACTCCCCCGCGGCGCCCGTGGTGAAGGACGGCGCCCTTCACTACCAGCGCTGTCGCTGGTGCCGCACCGCGGCCTTCGGGCGGGTGCTGTGCGCGGTGTGTGGCTCGACCGAGTGGGACTGGGAGCGCAGCAGCGGCACCGGGATCGTCCGCCGCTCCAGCGTCGTCCACCGCAACACCGACCGGCGCCACAACCAGTCCCTCATCGACATGGCCGAGGGTTTCCGCCTGCACTGCCGGGTCGTGGGCGCGGCCTCCGGCTCGGTGCGCGTGGGCTCCCGGGTGCGGCTGGCCACGTCCGACAGCCCCACCCAGCGGGAACTGGTCTTCCGGGTCTGCGCGGACGACGACGCGGACCGGCCGCGGTTCCGCTGACTCTTCCCGGCACTCCTCCCGACCGCGGTCGGCGCCGGCCTCACCCGGCCGCGGGTCCGCCGGCGTCGCCCGGCCGGTCCGCTCGGCCCGGGCCGCCGGGGCCCGGTCCCGGGGCGGGCCGCGCCGCCCGGTCCGCTCCGTGGCCGGGCGGCCCCTCGAAGGCCGGCCCGGCGCCATGGGTCTGCCCACGCGCGGGCGGCGTCGCACCGGCCGCCTCCGGCCGGGAAGGCTGGGAAGGCCCCGTACGGGCGGGCTTTGCACGGTCCGTACGGGACGGGTCCGTACGGGCCGCCCAGAGGTCCCGCAGCGCCCTGCGGTCGGCCTTGTTGGCGGGCGTGAGCGGGATCCGCTCCAGCGGCGTGATGGCCGCGGGCCGCTTGTAGCCGACCAGTCGGCCGGCCAGGTACGCGTGCAGCTCGGCGGTGCCCGCCGCCCGGCCCGGCTCGGGCACGACGAACGACACCGGCAGTTCGCCGCGGCGCGGGTCGGGGACGCCGATGGTGACGGACTGCCGGATGCCCGGGTGCGCGGCCAGCACCTCGTCGATCTCCCGCGGGTAGACGTTGAAGCCGCTGACGATGATCATGTCCTTCTTACGGTCGACGATGCGCAGGTAGCCGTCCTCGTCGAGCCGGCCGAGGTCCCCGGTGCGCAGCCAGCCGTCCGTCAGCGCCGCCGCGGTCTGCTCCGGCCGGCCGCGGTAGCCGCGGAACAGGTGCGGGCCGCGCACCAGGATCTCGCCGACGGTGCCCGGCGGCAGGGCCGCGGAGCCGTCGTCGGCGGCGACGCGCACCTCCACCAGCGGCGCGGGCCGGCCCACGGTGCCGGGTCGGGGCTCCGCGCCGGGCGGCTGCGCGGTGATGGGGGCCAGCTCGGTCATGCCGAACGCCTCGCGGATGGGCACGCCGGTGGCCGCGCGCCACCGGTCGAGCAACTCCAGCGGGAACGGCGAGCCGCCGCCCGGGCACACGCGCAGGTCCGACAGGTCGGCCGAGGCCAGCGCGGGCTCCGCCAGCAGTCCGGCGTACAGCGCGGCGGGGCCGCCGGAGAACACCGACGCCCGGTGCCGCACCAGGGCCTCGACCACCGGGCCGGGCCGGAAGCGGTCGAAGACCACGGCGGTGGCGCGCCCGTACACGGGGTTGAGCACGCCCATCAGCAGGCCCCAGATGTGGAACACCGGCGCCACCGTCAGCCACACCTCGCGGTCCGCGCGGGTGGGCCAGCACGCCTCCATGGCCCGCACGGTGAGCATCACCGAGCGGTGGGTGTGGTCCACGCCCTTGGGCACGCCGGTGGTGCCGCCGGTGTACATCAGCGTGGCCAGGTCCTCCGGCCCGGGACCCGCGCGGTCCGCCAGGTCCCAGGACGCCTCGCCGCTCCAGGTCTCCAGCGCCAGGCCGTCCGGGCCCAGGGGGAGTACGGGCACGCCCCGCTCGGCCGCGAGGGCGGCCGGCACGTCCGCGGCGCCGCCGCCCGTCACCACGGCGGCCGGGTCGGCGTCCGCCAGCAGCGGCCGCATCTCCGGCGCCGGATAGCCGGGGTTGAGCAGCGCCACCTGCGCGCGGGCGGCCAGGGCGGCGAAGACGGCGACGGCCGCCTCCGGCCCGCTCGGCAGGACGACGGCCACCCGCCCGCCCGCCGCGCCCGCCCGCTCCAGGCGGGCGGCGAGCGCGGCCACGCACCGGCCGTACGCGCGGTAGGTCAGCGTCCGGTCGCCGTGGCGCACCGCGACCCGGTCGGGTGCGGCGGCCACGGCGTGCCAGAACGCCTGCACGACCGTGTCGCAGGGCTGCCGTCCCGCTCCGGCCGGCAGGGCGGCACCCGCTGTCTTTGGCGGCATGCATCCTCCTGCGCTCGGGGCCGGCCCATTATCTCTCGATTGGGCAATCGGCTGGTAGACCGTCACCGCGCGAGCACACGGCCTTCACTCCGCACCGTCGACCAGGGTCTTACCATGCAACGGAGCAGCCGTTACCATCTTTTGTCGATTATTCAATCGACTTGGTACGTCGGACGGGGGTGTTCGGCCCGGTGCCCTGTAAAGCCGTGCCCTGTAAAGCCGTGCCCTGGGAAGCCGCGCCCTGGGAAGCCGCGTCCCGCGCAGCCGTGTCCCGTGTGCCCGTCCGGGCCGCCGGGCCGCGCCCCGCTCCCGCCCCGACCCGTGACCGCCCGCCGCCTCCGCCCCGGCCGGCCGCGGCGGACCGTCCGAAGGAGCCGTCCATGGGACCCGCCACCGACGCACCCGGAGCGCAGGACCCCGCCGCCGGGCCGTCCGCCGACGAGCCCTCCCCCGACGAGCCGCCCCCTGGCGAGCCGTCCCCCGGCGGTGGGCGGGCCGCGTCCCGGCGCGTCCGCCTGCTGCCCGCCGACGCGCTGGCCCCCGGCCAGATGCGGCGGGTCGAGACCTCAGGCGCCGGACCGCTCGCCGTGTACAACGTCGGCGGCGCCGTGTACGTCACGGCCGACACCTGCCCGCACGCGCGGGTGCCGCTGACCGACGGCGACCTGGAGGGGGACGTGGTGGTGTGCCCGGCGCACCTCGCCTCCTTCTGCGTGCGCACCGGCGCCGCCCTGTCGGCCTTCCCGCCCACCGGCCCGCTGCCGGCGTACCCCGCCGCCGTCGAGGACGGGCACATCGTGGCCGAGCTGCCCGGCGCGCCGGGACACGCGCCCGGGCACACGGCCGGGCGCCGGAGGGCGTCGTGACCGCGGCGCGCACGCGCGGGGCGCCCGACTGGCTGGCGCTCGACGGCCTGGAGGAGGGCTGGCTGGACCGCCGCGTCTTCCACGACCCGGAGGTCTACGAGCTGGAGCTGGAGCGGATCTTCGCGCGCTGCTGGCTGTTCCTCGCGCACGAGTCGCAGCTGCCCCTGCCCGGCGACTTCCTGACCACGTGGATGGGCGAGGACAACGTGCTGGTGGTACGCGGCCGCGACGGCCGGATCCGCGCGTACCTCAACAGCTGCCCGCACCGCGGCAACCGGGTGTGCACCGCCGAGCGGGGCAACGCCCGCGGGTTCGTGTGCAACTACCACGGCTGGTCGTTCGGGCTGGACGGCGCGCTGACGGGGATGCACGAGGCCGCCGCCTTCGAGCGCGCCCCGGGCTTCGACCGCTCCCGGCTCGGCCTGGCGCCCGTGGCGGGGCTGGACGCCTACAAGGGCCTGGTCTTCGCCACCCTCGACCCGCAGGCCCCGTCGCTGGCGGACTACCTCGGCGACTTCACCTACTACCTGGACGTGATCCTGGACAACGACCCCGGGGGCACGGAGTTCGCCGGCGGGTCGATCCGCTCCCGGCTGAAGTGCAACTGGAAGATCGCCGCGGAGAACTTCGCCGGCGACGCGCTGCACGCGGCCTGGACGCACGCCTCGGGCGCGCGGGCCACGCTCGGCCGGCCGATGGCCTCCCTGGCGGACCCGGACAGCGAGAGCTACCACGTCAACGTCAACGGGCACGCCTGGGAGTTCAACCTCGACCGGCGCGGCAACGCCGCCACGCTCCAGGAGCCGCTGGTGATGCAGTACCTGCGCGACCGCCAGCGGCAGTTCGAGGAGCGGCTCGGCCCGCTGCGCGCCCGCATGACCGCCTCGGTCTCCTCGGTGAACGTCTTCCCGAACTTCTCCTTCCTGCCCGGCCAGAACACCTTCCGCACCTGGCAGCCCAAGGGTCCGGACGTCACGGAGCTGCACACCTGGGTGCTGGTCAACCGCGCCGCGCCGCAGCCGGTGAAGGACGCCTGGCGGCGGGGCGCGATGATGACCTTCTCCCCCGCCGGGCTGTTCGAGATGGACGACGGGGAGAACTGGGAGCTGGCCACCCGCGCCGCCCGCGGGGTGGCCACCCGCCGCCGGCGCCTGTACTACGGCCTGGGCCTGGGCACCCGCGTGGACCACCCGGAGCTGCCGGGCAACGTCTACCGCTGCCAGGTCAACGACGCCAACCAGCGGGCCCTGTACCGCCGCTGGTCGCGCCTGGTGCGGGCGCGCACCTGGGCCGAGGTGGAGGACGACGCGCCGGCCCGGGGGACGGCGTGAGCACCCCGCCCGCGAGCCGGGCGCAGCCGCGCGCGGCCTCGCCCGGCCGGGTGCCGGACGCGGCGCTGGTGTGCGAGGTGCAGCAGTTCCTGTACCTGGAGGCGCGGCTGCTGGACGCCGAGGCGTACCACGACTGGCTGGACCTGCTGACGGAGGACGTGCGGTACTGGGTGCCGGGCGTGGAGTACCGGCAGCGGCGGGACACCGCGGGCCCCTACGGGCCCGGCCGGATGGCGTACTTCGACGACACCAAGGAGACGCTGGCGCGGCGCGTCCGGCGGCTGACGGACGCCACCGCCTGGTCCGAGGACCCGCCCACCCGGCACCTGCACCTCGTCAGCAACATCGAGGTCGCGCCCGCCGCCGACCCGCGCGAGCTGCTGGTGCGCTCCGCGTTCGTCAACTACCGCAGCCAGTGGGGCAACGAGGAGACGGTCCTGTACGGGCGGCGGGAGGACATCCTGCGGCGCGGCGACGACGGCCGGCTGCGCATCGCCCGCCGCGCCGTCGAGCTGCGGCACGGCATACTGCCGGGCAAGAACATCAACACCTTCTTCTGACCGCGTCCGACAGGGGAGCCGCACCGTGCCCGGCCACCGCCCCGCCCCGCCCCCGTCCCGGCCCGCCGCGGCCGGACCCGCCGCGTGACCGCGCCCCGCGCGGCCCCGGACCCCGGCCGTCTGCCACGCCTCACGGTGGCCCTGGGCCTGTGGCAGGACCGGCCCGCCGAGGAGGCCCTGGCCACCGCGCGGCTCGCCGACGCGCTGGGGTTCGGCGAGCTGTGGATCGGCGAAATGGCCACCTACGACGCCTTCGCGCTGGCCACCGCGATCGGGCGGGGCACGGCGCGCATCCCGCTGACGGTGGGCCCGCTGGCCGCGGCCGTGCGCGACCCGGCGATGATCGCCATGGGCGCGGCGTCGGTGGCCCAGCTCACCGGCCGCGGCGTGGGCGTGGCGGTGGGCGCCTCCAGCCCGGTGGTGGTCTCCCGCTGGCACGGCCGGGACCACCGCCGCCCGGCGGTCGCGCTGGCCGAGTCCGCCGCCGCCCTGCGGGCGTTCCTGGAGACCGGCACGGCCGACGTGGCCGGCGAGGTGGTGCGCACCCGCGGCTTCCGGCTGCGGCTGCCCGTCCCCGGCCCGCGGCTGACCGTCGCCGCCTTCGGCCCGGCGGCCCTGGCGGTGGCGGCCCGGCACGCCGACCGGCTGGCGCTGGCGCTGGTGTCCGCCGCGGCGGCGGGCGAGACGGCCGCGAGGGCGGCCACGCTCGCGGCGGCGGCCGGGCGGCCCCGGCCCGAGGCGGCCGTGTGGGTGCCGGTGGCGGTCACCCGCGGTCCGGGCACGACGCCGGGGCAGGAGCGGGCCGCGGTCGAGCAGGTGCGCCGCATGCTGGTGGCCTACCTGGCCGCGCCCGGCTACGCGGAGATGTTCGCGCGGGCCGGGCACGGCGAGGTGGTGGCGTACGCGCGCCGGACGCCCCACCCGCGCGAGCTGCTGCGCGCGGTCCCCCGCGAACTGGTCGAGCACGTCGCGGTCTTCGGCGACGCCGAGGCCGTACGGCGGCGGCTGGCCGCCTACGGCGCGGCCGTGGACGAGGTCGCCGTCCTGCCCTGCGCCACCCCTGAGGACCCCGCGGGCGCGCACACCCTGCGGACCGTCGCCGCACTGGCCCGGCAGGACGTTCCCTAGTGCTGTGGCCGGAAGGGCCGCGGCCGGGTGCCGCGGCCGGCGGCCTGCGTACGATGAGGGCTGCCGCGGCGGATGCGAGAGGGAGGGCGGTGCCCCATGGCGACACGAGCGGGAGCCGCCGCCGCGGCACGGACCGGGCGCCGCGCGGACGAGCGCTCCGACGACTGGCGGCGCAGGCGCCGTGAACTGCTGGACACCGCCGCCGAGGTGTTCTTCCGGCGCGGCTTCCAGGCCGGGACGACCAAGGAGATCGCCGAGCTGGCCGGCATGAGCCAGTCCACGATCTACCACTACGTCCCCTCCAAGGAGCAGTTCATGGCGGAGATCGCCCGGCAGGTCTCCACCGACTTCACCGAGGCCCTGCACCGGGCGCTGGACGGCGACCCGTGCCCGAGGCAGCGGCTGGGCCGGGTGATCGACGCGTTCGTCTCCTCCCTCGTCGTCAACCAGAAGACGTTCGCCGTCTACTGGCAGGAGTACCGCTCCATCCCGGCCGACGCCGCGCGGGAGGCCCGCGCGCTGGAGCGCGCCTTCGTGGCGCGCGTGGAGGAGGTGGTGGCCGCGGCGCAGGACGCCGGGGTGCTGCCCGCCGGGCACGCCACGCACGTCCTGAGCGAGGGCATCCTGGGCATGCTGAGCTGGACCTACTGGTGGTACCGGCCGGGCGAGCACACCCCGCAGCAGGTGTCGGCCGCCTACCGGGACCTGGTCGGGCTCGGCTGCCCCCGCGGCCCGCGGGCGCGGCCGGTGGACGAGCGCGCCGAGGAGCGGACGCGCAAGCGGCGCGAGCTGCTGGACATCGCCGCGGGCGTGTTCTTCCGGCGCGGCTTCGAGGCGGGGACGACCAAGGAGATCGCCGAGCTGGCCGGCATGAGCCAGTCCACGATCTACCACTACTTCCCGTCCAAGGAGCGGCTGATGGAGGAGATCGCCCGCCAGGTCTACGGGGACTTCTCCGAGGCGCTGGACCGGGCGCTGACCGGCGACCGGTCACCGGCCGCGCAGCTGGGCCGGGTGATCGACGCGTTCGCCGCCTCCGTCGTCGTCAACCAGAAGACGTTCGCCGTCTACTGGAAGGAGTACCGGTCCATCCCGCGCGAGGTCGCCCGGGAGGCGCACGCGCAGGAGCGCGCGTACGTGGGCCGCGTGGAGCGCATCGTGGCCGCCGCCCAGGAGCAGGGGGTCCTTCCGTCCCGGCACGCCACCCAGGTCCTCAGCGAGGGCGTCCTGGGAATGCTGAGCTGGATGCACTGGTGGTACCGGCCGGGCGAGCACACCCCGCAGCAGGTCGCGGCGGCCTTCCGCGACCTCGTCGGGCTCGGCGGGCGGTGACGCGCGCCGCGCGGGCGGGGCGGAGCGGCGGCCTGGCGGACCGCCGGGCGGACGGGTGTCACCCCGCCGTCCGCCGGACCTTCGATTGAGCGATCGAACTGCGCGCACGGCCCCCAGCCCACCCGGGTCCCTGGTCCCACCGGGCCGGGGCAGGGTTTATCGAAGCCCGTGCGCGCTGTTAGCATCCCGGGTGTCGATTGGTCGATCGGCTCGAACCGGCGGACGGCGGCGGCAGGACCGCGACGCTTCGACGTCCGCTCGCTTGGCCGGCCGCGAAGGAGGGCTGCTGTGGCGTCCAACCCGCGCACCCGGGTCGCCGTCCTGGGCTCCGGCAACATCGGCACCGACCTGATGATCAAGGTGAGCCGGTGGTCCCGGAGCCTGGAGATGGCCGCGATGGCCGGGGTGGAGCCCGGCTCCGAGGGGCTGGCCAGGGCCCGGCAGCTGGGGGTGGCCACGACGCCCGGGGGGATCGACGGACTGCTGGCCCTGCCGGAGTTCCGGGACGTGGCGATCGTCTTCGACGCCACCAGCGCGGCGGAGCACCCCCGGCACGACACGCTGCTGCGCGCGGCGGGCCGCAGGGTGGTCGACCTGACGCCCGCGGCGCTCGGGCCGTACGTCGTCCCGCCGATCAACCTCGGTTCGCACCTCGACGCGCCGAACGTGAACATGGTGACCTGCGCCGGGCAGGCCACCATCCCGATCGTCGCCGCGGTGTCCGCCTTCACGACCGTCTACCACGCCGAGATCGTCGCCACCCTCGCGGCCACCTCGGCCGGGCCCGGCACCCGGGCCAGCCTGGACGACTCGATCCGGACCACGGCCCACGCGATCGAGACCGTCGGCGGCGCGGCCCGCGGCAAGGCGGTGATCATCCTCGATCCGGCCGACCCGCCGTCCACCATGCGCGACCGCGTGCACTGCCTGGTCAAAGCGTGCGGCGAGGAGGGCGTGCGCACCTCGGTGGAGCTGATGGTCGACCAGGTCAGCACGCACGTCCCCGGCTACCGGCTGCGTGCGCCGGTCCGCTTCGCGCGGGTGGCCGACGACGACCCGCTGCGCGCGCTCGCGCCCGCGGACGCGGCGGACCTGATGCGGGTGTCGGTGCACCTGGAGGTGGAGGGCGCCGCCCACTACCTGCCCGCCTACGCCGGGAACCTGGACATCATGACCTCGGCCGCGTTACGCGCCGCGGAATGGCTGGCGCTCCCGCGCGCCCACGAGACCTGCGCCTGACGGCCCCGCGGCCGTCATCCGGTCCCGCGCTCGCCGGCGCCGTCACGGGGGTCGGCGCCGGCGAGCGCGAAGCGGCCCAGGCGCGCGTACGTCCCGGGCCGCCGGGCCCGCAGGACGAGCGCGACGGCCAGGCCGGCGGCGAACGGCGCGAGCGCGATCCACGGCAGGTAGCGGATGAACGGCACGTCCTCGGCGCCCGCGAGCACCCGGCGGTTGTCCACCAGCAGGTAGCAGGCGCCGGCCATGGCCGCCCCGCCCACCACGGGCGCGAGCAGGGTGGTGAACCAGTGGAAGCCGTCGCGGGCGGTGGTGAGGAAGTAGCGGATGATCGCCAGCGACGCCAGCGCCTGCACGCCCAGGATGCCGAGCACGCCCAGCAGCGGCGACCAGGTGCCGAGCTTGACCAGCGCGGCCTCGTCGCTGGAGTCGTACAGCACGAACGCGAGGGTGTACAGGCCCGTCACGGCGGTCACGGTCATGGCGGCGACGGCGGGGCTGTGCCGGCGGGAGGTGCGGGCCAGCGCCGTCGGCAGGACGCCCTCGCGGCCGAGGGAGAACAGGTAGCGGGCCGCGGTGTTGTAGAAGGCCATGGCGCAGGCGAAGGAACTGGTGACGGCCAGCGCCTCGACGGCCGTGGTCAGCGGGGAGCCGACGTACCGGTCGGTGAGCGGGTAGAAGGCGGAGGCGAACGCGCCGTCGAACTGGTCCTGCACCGCCCGCACCGACTCCGGCAGGCCCCAGCCGGTGACGAACATGTAGGAGGCGAAGGTGTAGAAGACGCCCAGGCCGATCACGGAGCCGTAGGTGGCCAGCGGCGCGATCCGCCGCGGGTCGCGGGACTCCTCCGCGTAGTTGGGCGCCATCTCGAAGCCCACCCAGGACCAGAAGGCGGCGAACAGCGCCACGCCGGAGGCCGCGGTGCCGAAGACGTGCGCGGCCTCGCCGTTGCCGAACACCTCGGCCGGGTTCAGCGGGGCGGCGGCGAAGCCGCGCTTCCCGCCGTGCACCGCGACGCCCACGCCGAGCGCCAGCAGCGCCAGCACCTCCGAGACCAGCAGCACGCCCAGGACCTTCGCGGTCAGCTCGACGTGGAACCAGGCGAGCAGGCTCATCACGGCGAGCCCGGCGGCCATGTAGGCCCACGCGGGGAGGGACCGGCCCGTCCACTCCTCGACGCTGGTGGCGGCGAAGTAGCCCATCACCCCGGTGACCGCCGAGGCGAATACCATGTAGCAGACGGCGATGAGCACCCCGGAGCCGACGCCGACGGCACGGCCCAGGCCCCAGCTGACGAAGGTGTAGAAGCCGCCCGCGGAGGTCACCCTGCGGCTCATGGCGATGTAGCCGACGGAGAACACGGTCAGCGCGAGGGTGGCCAGCACGAAGGCGGCGGGCGCCGCGTACCCGCCGCCCATCACGGCGACGGGGACGTTGAACAGCATGGCGGTCAGCGGGGCCGCCCCGGTGACGACGCAGAACAGCACGGACGGCAGGCCCAGGGCCCGGGAGTCCAGGCGGCCGGGGCCGGGCGGGGCGCCGGCGGGGGCGGCCGGGGCCGCCGGGGGCGGGGCGGGGGACGGCGCGGGCGCGGGGACCTCGGTCATGTCGGCCTCAACCTCACCATCGGCAAGCGGGGCGGTGCCGTGCGGCGCGCACCGGGCGCCCGCCGCACCGCGCCGCGCGCACCGCGGCACACGCCGGCGCCGCACAGGGAAGGTCGAGCATCGCACACCGGCCACGGATCGTTAAGCGCGCCCGGTTGCGGGCCTGTTGCCG
Organism: Streptomyces sp. B1866; assembly: GCF_031932565.1. Taxonomy (NCBI): domain Bacteria; kingdom Bacillati; phylum Actinomycetota; class Actinomycetes; order Kitasatosporales; family Streptomycetaceae; genus Streptomyces; species Streptomyces sp. B1866. The sequence goes on along the minus strand of NZ_JAVSCF010000113.1, from coordinate 3,494 downwards.
TCCGGTTGCACCGGCCCGGCCCGCCGCGCGGGCGACCCCCGCGGGCCTCCTTCCGGGCCGTACCGCGGCTCCCGTGCCCCGGACCGGACGGCCGGTCCGGGGCACGGGGCGCCGCCGCGTCCACGGGCGGCGGGCCGTGGATACTGTTTAGGTAATCAGCCCCGGCCGGGCCGGTTCCGACCCGGGGCGTCTCGACACCGTACGGAGTGGCAATGGCCCTGTGGGATCGCGTCAAGGAATCCGCCCAGTCGATGCAGACCCAGCTGGTCGCGAAGAAGAACGACCTGAAGAGCGGTGCGTTCCGCGACGCCAGCATGGCGATGTGCGCGCTGGTGGCCGCGGCGGACGGCTCGATCGACCCGGCTGAGCGGCGGCGCGTCGCCCAGCTGATCGCCACCAACGAGGTCCTGCAGAACTTCTCCGCCGACGACCTGCGGCAGCGCTTCGAGACCTACGTCGACAAGCTCACCACCGACTTCGACTTCGGCAAGGTGAGCGTGCTGCAGGAGGTCGCCAAGGCGAAGAAGAAGCCGGCGGAGGCGCGCGCCGTCATCCAGATCGGCATCGTCATCGGCGGCGCCGACGGCAACTTCGACAAGACCGAGCAGGCCGTGGTGCGCGAGGCGTGTTACACGCTGGAGCTGCCGCCCGCCGAGTTCGACCTGTAGCCGGCGCGGGCACCGCGCGGCGGGCGCGGGTGCTCAGCCGCCGAGCCGCTCGGCGAGGCGATCGAGGAAGACCCGCTGCCCCGCGACGAGTCGGGCGCGCGCCGGGCCGGGGGCGCACCACGCGACCCGGTCGACCTCCGGGAACTCCCGGGTGCGGCCCGAGCCGCGCGGCCACTCCATCGTGAAGGTGCCGGGGACGACCGTGCCCGGGTCCAGGTCGCCGGCGACCGCCCACACCGTGACGGTCTTGCCGCCGGACTGCCGCGCGGAGCCGAGCGGCCAGGGCTCGCCGCCGGGCGGCGACAGGCCCAGCTCCTCCTGGAACTCGCGCCGCGCGGCGGCCCACGGGTCCTCCGGCGGCTCGTACTCGCCCTTGGGCACCGTCCAGGCGCCCTCGTCCCGGCGCGCCCAGAACGGGCCGCCCATGTGGGCCAGCAGGACCTCGAAGGCCGTGTCCGGCCCGCCGGCGGGCCGGCGGAACAGCAGGATGCCGGCGCTGCGCTTTCCCGTCACGGTGCCCAGTGTCCGGCAGGCCCGGCGGGCGGACCAGCGCGGTGCCGGGGCTGCGCTTTCCCGTCACGGTGCCCAGTGTCCGGCAGGCCCGGCGGGCGGACCAGCGCGGTGCCGGGGCCCGGCACCCGGGCGGCGCGGCGCGCTGCCCGNTGCCCAGTGTCCGGCAGGCCCGGCGGGCGGACCAGCGCGGTGCCGGGGCCCGGCACCCGGGCGGCGCGGCGCGCTGCCCGGGTGCCGCACGGTGCTACGGGCCGTCCCCGGGGCCGCGCAGGAAGCGGCTGAGGCGGTCCCAGGGCCAGGTGTTGATCACGTCGTCCCCGGTCAGCCAGGCGCGCTGGGCCACGCCCACGCCGTAGCGCAGGTCGGTCAGGGCGCGCGCGGAGTGCGCGTCGCTGTCCACGGCGAACCGCACGCCCCGCCGCCTGGCCCGCCGGGCCAGGCCGTCGGGCAGGTCCAGCCGGCGCGGCTGGGAGTTGATCTCCAGCGCGGTCCCGGTGCGGGCGCACGCCTCGAACACCGCGTCCCAGTCCACGTCCAGGCCCGCGCGGCGGCCGAGGATCCGGGTGGTGGGGTGGCCGATGACGTGGACGTGCGGGTTCTCGCAGGCCCGCAACAGCCGGCGGGTCAGCGCGTCCTGGTCCTGGGTGAAGTGCGAGTGCACCGACGCCACGCACACGTCGAAGCCGGCGAGGAAGGACGCGGGCCAGTCCACGCCGCCGTCGGGGCCGATGTTCAGCTCGGTGCCGTGCAGCAGCCGCATGCGCCCGTACCGGCCGTCCAGGGACCGCACCTGGGAGCGCTGGCGCAGCGTCTTGTCGTCCGTCATGCGCTGCATGGGCAGGTCGGGCGCGTGGTCGGTGACGGCGTAGTAGGCGAAGCCGCGGTGGGCGGCGGTCCGCACCATCTCCTCCAGGGAGGTGACGCCGTCGGTCAGGTCGGTGTGGGTGTGCAGGTCGCCTCTGAGGTCGGACAGGGTCACCAGCTCGGGCAGTTCGCCGCGCGCGGCGGCGTCGATCTCGCCGCCGTCCTCGCGCAGGGTCGGCGGTATCCACGGCAGCCCGAGGCGGGCGTAGACGTCCTCCTCGGTGCGGGCCGCGGCCCGGCGCCCGGTGTCGGTGTGGAAGAGGCCGTACTCCGAGAGGGTGCAGCCCTGCCGCAGGGCGAGTTCGCGGACGCGGATGTTGTGCGCCTTGGAGCCGGTGAAGTACAGCAGCGCGGCCCCCCAGGCGCTGGGCGGCACGACCCGCAGGTCCACCCGCAGGCCGCTCGCGGTGCGCACCGAGGTCTTCTTCGGGCCCTGGACCATGACCTCCGACACGTACGGCGCGGTGGCCAGCGCGGCCATCAGCGGGCCGGGGCGGCGGGCGGCCGCGAGGACGTCGACGTCTCCCACGGTGTCGCGCATGCGGCGCAGCGACCCGGCGTACGCGCACCGCTCGCACTCGGGGAGGGCGGAGAGCGAGCCGGTGATCTCCTCGGCGAGTTCCATGGCGACGTCGAGCGGGACCCGGACGGCGGCCTCCTTCAGCAGCCCGGCGCCGTGCAGGATGCGCTCCTCGGTCTTCGGCCCGAAGCCCGGCAGGTCCCGCAGCCGGCCCTCGCGGACGGCGGCGACGAGCTGGTCCACGGAGGCGATGTCCAGCTCGCGGTAGAGCATCATCGCCCGCTTGGGTCCGACGGCGGGGATGGCGACCAGCTCCCGCACCCCGGCCGGGATGCGCCGCCGCAGCTCTTCCAGAGCGGTCATGGTGCCGGTGCGCAGCGACTCGGCGATCTTCCCCGCGACCGACGTGCCGACGCCCGGGATCTCCTGGAGGCCCTTGGCGTCGAGCTGGGAGACGTCGGTCTGGTAGCCGGTGACCGCGCGGGCCGCCTTCTCGTAGGCGCGCGCCCGGAAGGCGTCGCCGCCGGTGATGACCATGAGGTCGGCGAGCTCCCGCAGCTGAGCCCCGACCGTGTCGTTGGACCGGGCCATACCCACCACTCTAGGAGATTTCGCCCGCACCTTCAGCGGCCCGGCGGGCGGGCGGCGGGCGGCGCCCGGGGCGCGCGGCCCGGTGCCGCGCCGGACGGGCCGCGGGGGCCGCGCGGGACGGGGGCGGATCAGGCGCGCGGGGACTGCGTGGACGGGGCGGCGCGGGGCACTCGGCGGGCGTACGGACGTTTGTCGCCGACCCGAAATCCCTGGAGGCCACCGTGGCACGGCAGGACGACGCGGCGCGCGGCCGGCCGCACTCCCGCGAGCCCGCCCCGCCCTCCCCCACCCCGCCCCCCGGCCCCGGTCCCGGCCCCGAGCCGGGGCCCGCGCCGGGC
>NZ_JAVSCF010000112.1:0-19655 GCF_031932565.1 Streptomyces sp. B1866 | reverse complement strand
GGGCTCGCGGGCCGGCGTGACGGGCGGGAACCGCAGGGTCGCGCCGCCGGCCGGGCCCCCGGGCGCCGAAGCGTCCTCGCCGGCGCCGCCGTGCGACGGCCCGTCAGCCGACGGAGCGTCACCTGACGCGGTATCCGCCGAGCCCCCGGCGGGCGGCGTCGGCGCGAAGCCCGGCGGGGGCGGCACGGCGGCGGACGGGCCGGACGGCGACTGCCCCGCGGCCGTACCGGGCTCGCCCGGCCGCACCCCGGGCCCGGCGTCCGCGGGCGGCGGCGCGGGTGCCCACGCCCGGCCGAAACCCTCCTGGTCCGCCGCACCGGGCAGCGGCACCGCCGCGCCCGGCGGCGGGGGAGGAGGGGGCGCGCCCGCACCGGCACCGGCGTCCGGTCCTGCGGTACGGGGCGGGGAGGCCGACGACGGGCCGTTCTGCGTGTACCAGGCAGGCGGGGTGTAGTCGATGGTGAACTCGCTCGTGTGGTCGGCCTCCGCGTCGGACCGATCATCGCCGGGTGCGGGTCCGCCCGTACGGATCTCGTCCCGATCGCTGCTCACAATGCCTCCTGGTGTGGTCGAGCACCTGTCGCCGTTCCCGGCGGGACCGATCGTCGCCGATCGTCCCGTCGCCCGACCGCTCGGCTGTCCCCTGGCGTGACGCGCCCCGCGCCGGGTGGCGGGGCCGTGCCCCCAAGCCTAGTCACCGCGCGCGGGGCGGCGGCAGGCCCGTCAAGCCGCGAACGCGCCGGTAATCCCGGGCCGTGTCCGCGCCGACGGCGCACCCGTGCCCCGCCCGCGTCCGCGCCGCCGCGCGCCGAGCCGGCCGCGCCCGTGAAGTCCCGTCTGTCCGGCGGCCCGTGACCCGCGCGCGCCGACTGCCGCGCGGCGGTGGCCTCTCACTCCGGACACCGCGGGCCCGTCCTTCCCGAGGGCGGCGCCGCCGCGGGGCCCGCCCCGGCCCGTACGCCCGTACGGGAGACGCCGACCGCGACCCGCCCACGGGACAAGCCCCCGGAACCGGACGCGCGGCGCGATCACCTCCCACCGGGCCGCACGGGCGTCGGACGAGCGGGGGTCGGCCCGGATCCTCCGCGCCCGCCGTCCGTGACGCCGGGCGCGGAGGAACGCTCAGTGCAGGTCGAACTCGCCGTCCCGGGCGCCGAGCACGAACGCGCGCCACTCCGCCTCGGTGTAGCGCAGCACCGTGTCGGGGTCGGCGGAGTTGCGCATGGCCACCGCGCCGCCGGGCAGGTAGGCGATCTCCACCCGCTCCTCGGCGGGGCTGTCCGGCGCGCTCAGCCACTCGACGTCGGAGATGTCGAGGGCGTACAGCTCGGCCTTCTCGTCGGCGTCAGCCATCAGTTCTGCGATCCCTTCATCAGGCTGCGGGAGACCGCGGCCCCGCGCGTGACGCGGAAACCGCGGAAAGGGGAACGGGAGCCGGGAGCCCGGGGCCCTCCCCCGAGGCCGGTGCCGGGTACGCCCTGCCCGCCGCGGCCCCAGTCTGATCCGCCGCGCGCGCGGAAGGCAAACGGCGTGCACACCTCCCGCGCGGGACGCGCCACACCGCGCGGCCCGGCCCCACCGCGCGGCCCCGCGCGCGCCGCGCGTCCCGACGGCGGCCCGGGGTCAGTCCACCCGGCGCGGCGCGCCCAGCAGGCCCGACTCGGCGTCGGTCGGCCGCGTCGCCACGTACACCCGGGACCGGCGGGTGCACCACAGCGTGGCGCCGTCGCCGAGCTCCGGCAGCGCGGACACGTCCGCCTCCGGCAGCCCCAGCACCCGGCCGAGCTGCCGCGCCTCCTCCGGGGAGACCCGCTGGACGCCCACCAGCGCGGCCGCCTCCACCAGCCGGGGCGCGGCCGGGCTCAGGTAGGGCAGCAGGGTCAGCACCGCCTGCCAGGGCAGGGCGGCCACGCGTCCCCGCGGCGGCCGCATGCCGCAGTCCCGCACCACGAGCACCGGGCTGCCCACCGACGGGCCCTGCGGCGGCACCCGGCCCACGTCGAAGACCGTCATGCACTGCTGCCCGCCGCCGGCGACCTGGACCAGGTTCGACCACAGGTGCGGCCGGCCGGTCTCCACGGCCACCCGCGCCCCGGTGGCCGCGGCCCGGAAGGCCAGCACCTGGGCGGTCCACAGCCCGCCGACCAGCACCACGTCGTACGGCTCCGGGCGGTTGAACCCGACGACGGCCGGCTGCCCCTGGAGGTCCTCCCCGACGATGACCCCGTCGTCGCCCACCGGCAGCGTCAGCTCCGCCAGCTGCTCGGCCGCCAGCACGTGCCGCCCGCGCCTGGGCCCGACCAGCCCGAACCCGGGCCGGGTCGCGCGGTGCGCCGAGCCGTCCCCGGCGGGCGCGGCGGGCAGGTCGGCCGTGCCCGGCCCGACGGGCGTACCGAGAATGGGTGTGGCCATCAGCGCGCGCCTCCCAGCGGCAGTGTGGCGAGCACGCCGGGAAGCTGCTCGCGGTCCAGTCGTACGAGCCCGATCCGCACCCCGCGCGCGGCGCGCTCCAACGCCTTGCGCGCGCTGACCAGATGGGTGTCGCTGCGCCCGGTGATCCGCACGTACCCGCTGACCGACGGCCCGCCGCCCGCGCCGCCGCCGCGCGTGAGCGTCAGGCTGAAGGTGCTCGCGAGGGCGGGCATGGACGTCAGCAGCGCCACCACCTGCGGCAGCGGCACGGCCCCCGGGCCCAGCTGCGGCCACCGGCCGATCCAGTAGACGGTGTGCCAGCGGTCGTCGCAGCGCCAGGCGCGCGACACCTCGGCCGTGCGCCGCACCGGCGTGCCGCTGCGGCCCGCCTGCGTGGTCGCCAGCGGGCTCGCGCACGCGGACGTCGCGACGGCGGTGGCCAACTCGCCCTCCGCCAGCACCTTGGCCGAGAACCCCGCCCCGGTCAGCCGGCTCGCCAGCTGGTCCGCGGCGCGCAGCAGGCAGCGCTGGGCGCCCTGGAGACCGCCGCCGCGCGCCGCCACGGCCTCCGCGCACAGCTCCGGGTGCAGCTTGAGCGCCACCCAGGTCAGCCGCACGGCGGGCGCGCCGCACAGCTCCTGCAGCGGCCCGTAGCTGCGCGCCGCGGCCGCCTGCTCCGGCAGATGCGGCGCGGGCGCCGGCTGGGTGTGCTGTACCACCTGGACGGACTCCAGCCGGATGCCGTCGACCTCCAGCGCGTCGTGCAGCAGCGCCAGCGGCAGCGGGTTGCGGCCGCGCATCGGCCGCAGCGGCGTGTCGTGCGCCTGCACCTGCAACACGGCGGTGAGGAAGGTGCCGTCGCCGACCATGCCGATCTCCCGGCGGTCGCGCGCGACGTACGCGTACGTGCGCAGCGCCGGGTCGCACTCGACGGCGGGCGCCAGCGACGGGTTCACTCCCGGCGGCACGGGTTCCTTCGCGAGCCGCTGGCGGCGGCGCAGCGCGGCGGCGGTCACCAGCCAGTCCACGACCGGTTGCTGACGGCGGCGCAGCACGGCCAGCAGGACCAGGACCAGGGCGACGACCGCGGCGGGCACCAGCAGCAGCTTGTCCACGGTCCACGCGACGAGCAGCAGCCCGGCGGCCACCTCGACCAGCACCAGCTGGTGCAGCCGCAGCCGGCCGGAACCTGTGCCGAGCGAGGGCTGCCGCGGCGCCGCGCGGTCGGGCGCGCCGCGCGCGGGGGAAGCAGAGCTCATCGGGGAGACCGCCTTGTCCTTCGTCCCAGAAGCGTCTGTTGCGTGACTCGGAAGTATCTCGGAGGGCGTCCCGGGGCTGCCCCGGCGGTGTCCGCCACGCGCGGTGCGCGGCGCGGGACGCCCCGGCGGCCGAAACCAGTGGCCCTGTGAAACCGGTCGCCCACGCTATCGGAAAGCGGGGCCTCCTCCGCCGGCCGCGTTCCGCCGCCGAACAGCCCCGCGAATCCCGCGGCTTTTCGCGCCGAAGACCCGTTTCCTCCCCACCGTTCTCACCGCCGTCGCCGCATCCGGTCGGCGCGCGCCGACCGGGTACCGGCATAGTAGACAGTCGGCGGGCGGCAGGGCCCCGGGACGTGGCAGCCGGACGTGAGAGCTTAAGGAGAAGCGGGCTACCCATGGCATCGCGGCGGGATGAACTCAACGCCTACACCTTCGCGAAGAAGAGGATGGTTGCCGCATTTCTGCAACCTTCTTCCGCGGCCACCGAGGAGGGAACGCCGAGCCCGCTGCGCGCGGTCGTCCCCGGACTCGTCACGGGAGCCCTGCTCCTGGCCGGATTCGGCGCCTGGGGCCTGCTCAAACCCACCGCCCCCAAAGGGTGGGACAAGCCGCGCGCACACGTCATCGTCGGCAGCAGCTCGACAACCCGTTACGTCATTCTCGAAACGGACGGAAAGCCGCAGCTGCATCCCGTACTGAACCTGGCCTCCGCGAAACTCCTGCTGGACCCGGGCCAGTCCAGCATCATCCGCGTGAAGGACTCGGTGCTGGACAACGGCCACATCACGCGCGGGCCCACGATCGGCATACCGTACGCGCCGGACCGCATGCCCTCGGCGGACGAGGCGGGCAAGCGCAAGCGCTGGGCGGTCTGCGAACAGCCCGGCGGCGACCAGGCCAACCAGACCACGCAGAAGGCGGTGTTCCTCTTCGCCGGCCGCGAGGCGGACAAGGTCGAGGGCCCGCAGCGGCTGCACGGCAGCCAGGCCCTGTACGTGCAGGGCCCCGGCGAGAACGGCCCCCGCTACCTGGTCGACTCCGCCGGCACCAAGTACCTGCTGCGTGGCCCGGGCAGCGCCCAGGGCCGGCAGGCGCTGGACGACCCCCGGTACAACCTCCTGCTGCGCACCGTCTTCGCCGACGGCGCACAGCCCCAGCAGGTCACCCAGGACTGGCTGGACACCCTCAACGACGGCTCGCCCGTGGAGTTCCCGGTGGTGCCCGGTGAGGTGGGCGCCGACGCCGGGGTGCCCGGCCTGGGCGAGGCCAACCGCGTCGGCCGGGTCCTCGAAACGCGGAACGCCACCGCCATCCAGCACTACGTCGTGCTGCGCGGCAAAGTCCAGCGCGTCTCCGACTTCGTCGCCAACCTCCTGCTGAGCAGCGACCAGCTGAAGGACCTCAACCCCGGCGGCACCCCCGAGCAGGTCAACTCCGCCCAGTTCACCTCCGACACCACCGGCGAGTTCTACGGCTCCGCCCGCTGGCCGCGCGAGGTGCCGCGCCAGGCCAACTCCGCCGACCCGGCCGGAGGCGACGGCGCCAGGGACACCGTGTGCAGCATCCTCACCGGCGTCCGCTCCGACGGCACCACGCAGGTGGCCACCTGGGCCGGCCGCGACTACCCGGCCGCCATCGTCGACGGCGCCACCAGCGCGTACGTCACCCCGGGCACCGGCCTGCTCTACCGGCAGTTCCAGGGCACGTCCACCGGGACGGGCCTGACCTTCCTGGTCACCGACACCGGGCTGCGCTACCAGGTGCAGGCCAACAACGACAGCACGTCGGGCAAGTCGAAGATCGGCGCCGAGCGCAAGGACCCCGGCGCGCCCGAAGGAGCCCAGGAACCGGTCAACCAGGCGCAGGCCAGGCTCGGCTACCAGGACGTCAGGCCGGTGCCGGTGCCGGTGAAGTGGTCGCAGTTCCTGCCCGTCGGCCCCCGCCTCGACACCAACAGCGCCCGCCGGCCCCAGGGGTCGTGACGGCATGCCGACGACACCACACGCCCCCGGCCCAGGCACGGCGGCGGACCGGGCACCCCGGACGGTACGAGCCGCGGCCCTCACCGCGGCCGCCCTCGCCGTACTGACCGCACCCGCCACGCCCGTGCGACCGCCGACCCTGTCCCTGGCCGGCAACGGCGAGTGCACCTACCCGATGAAGGAGCAGATCAAGGGCACGCCCTGGGCGCTCCAGCGGCTCGTCTTCGACCGGCTGTGGGAGACCACCAGGGGCCGCGACCCCCAGGGCCGCCCGGTACGGGTCGCCGTCATCGACACCGGCGTGGACACCGCCAACATCCAGCTGACCTCCGCGGTCGACGCGCGCAGCGGCGCCGACTACCTGCCGGTGGACAAGAACGCGCCGGAGGAGGACAGGAGGAGGCCCAAGAACGGCACGGTCGACCTGGTCGGCCACGGCACGAAGGTGGCGGGCATCATCGCCGCCCGGCCCCGGGCGGGCACCGGCTTCGTGGGCCTCGCCCCCGAATCGGTGATCATCCCGATCCGGCAGAACGACGACAAGGGCACGGGCACCCCGGGGACCCTGGCGAAGGCCATCGACACGGCGGTGGCCAAGAAAGCCCAGGTCATCAACATCTCCCAGGACACCAAGGGCGGCCGCCCGGATCCGGACCTGGAGGCAGCGGTCGCGAGGGCGATCCGAAACGATGTCGTCGTGGTGGCCGCGGCCGGCAACGACGGCGCGGACGGCGCGAGCCACGACACCTACCCGGCCTCCTACCCGGGCGTCCTGGCCGTGGCCGCCTCCGACCGCAACAACGAACGCGCCTACTTCTCCCAGAGCGGCGACTTCGTCGGCGTCGCCGCGCCCGGCGTCGACATCGTCTCCACGGTCCCCAAGGGCGGCCAGTGCGTCGACAACGGCACCAGCTTCGCCGCCCCCTACGCCGCCGGGGTCGCCGCCCTCCTCCGCGCCAAGCACCCGGACTGGAAGAACAACCAGGTCATAGCCCAGATCGAGCAGACCGCCGAGCGCGGCGTCAACGGCCACGACCGCTTCATCGGCTGGGGCGTGGTGGACCCGGTCCGAGCCCTGACCGAGGACGACCACCCCATCGACCGCCCCACCGCGGACACCGGCGTCCCACGCGCCGCGCACCGCCCCGAACCGGCCCCTCTCACGCTCGGCGAGACCCCCCAGGAGCGCCGGGAGCGCCTGGCCACCTACGCGGTGGGCGTCGGCGGAATCCTGGTCGCGGTCACCGCGGGCGGAGCCGTGGTGCTGCGCGACTGGCGCGGTCGTCGCAGCGCCGTAACAAGATGACGCGCCTCCGTCAAAGAGAGTGAGAAACTGGCTACAGTAGGTGCCGACAACGCCGGTACAGTACAACGAAGTTGGTCGCCGGAGACTCTTCGCGCGGCATCCGGGATATGGGGGTAGGTGCGAATGGCGGGCAAGCTCCGCGTCACAGGGGATGACCTCACCGCGCTGGTCAGGGACCTCGAAAAGATGGAACAGGGCCTTGAGGAGCGGGTCAGGAAGCTCAACAGCGTGGTCGACTCCGTCGAGGGCCACTGGAAGGGCGTCGCGGCCGGCGCCTACAACAACCTCCAGCGCGAGGTCAACATGGACGTCCGCCGGGTGAAGGAGCTCCTGACCTTCACCAAGGAAGCCGTGGCCGCGAGCCGGGACGGTTTCGACCAGGAGGAGTCCGAGCGGCTCAACAGCTTCAAGGGCGTCGGGGACGGCGGCAGCAGCGGCATCCTGGGCCACTTCCAGCCCTCCTGACCCACGGCCCGCCCACTCTTCGCGCGACTACAGGAGAAAGACGTCCAATGGAGATCACGTACGCCGGCGTCGTCAGCGCCTCCGAGCAGGTGAAGTCGGAGGCCGGACACCTCAAGTCGGAACTGGACAGCCTCATGTCCCGGGTCAGGGCCGTGGTCGAGACCTGGGACGGTGAGACCCAGCGGGCCTTCTACGACCGCCAGCGGGACTGGGACACCCGGGTCAACCACCTGCACGAGACCCTTGTCACCATCTCGCGGAAGCTGATGGAGGCGACGGAGGGCTACCGCGCCAACGACGTGGCCCAGGCCCGCCGCTTCCAGTAGCGGTCTTGCCGGCCGGGCCCTTCCGGCCGGGGTGCACGGGCGCGGGACGGCGCGGCTCCTCGGGCCGCACCGTCCCGCACCCGCGCAGGTCATGTCGAGAAGCCCAGAGGAGCCCAGGGGAGACGTTCCATGGCGCAGACAGGTTCGGGACCGGGGGGACACGGCTCCTCGCCGGACCTCAACGCTCCCAGCGAATCGCTGCAGGAGTTCAAGAAGCGGGTGGACAAGCTGCTGACCGAGCTCGACTCGTCAGACGCCGCCCACAGCCGCATCTCCCACCAGACGGTGGCCGGCTCCGCGTACGGCAACGGATTCGCGGAGGCGACGTCGCTGGCCCGTGCGTACGACACGGTGCACGGGGAGTTGCAGCGGCTGTCGAAGCTGCTGGGGGAGCAGCTGGAGGGAATGGGCATCGCGGTCAGCCTGGCCGACAAGACGTACCAGGACATCGACCACGACCAGGCGCGGCGTCTGCAGCAGATTCAAAAACATGCTGCGGCGTATTACGAGCAGTACCAGAAGGAACACGGACAGAACGATCAGACGGTGGGTGACACCGGCACCGGCACGAGCGGCGGCTCCACGGGGCTGTGACGCGAACGGAGGATGGGAACGGTGGGCAATTCCGACAGGCTGCCTCCGCTCAACGCCTGCTACAACACGACGAACTTCGAGGGGATGTCCCTCGACCAGATACATGCCATGGTGGCCGGCACGGACGAGAACGAGATCATCCGCAGGGGGCAGGCGCTGGCTGGTGCCAAGAGAGACCTTGAAAAGATCGGCAACGAGCTCAAGGACAGGGTCGGCCGGGTCACCTGGGCGGGCGTGGCGGGCAACGCCTTCCGGGAGTGGGGTGACGATTTCGCCAAGCAGACGCTGAAGCTGGCAGAGATGACCGGTGCCGTCGGGACGGCCATGGAGACCGCTGGCCAGGCACTCAGCGAGGTCAAGAAAGCGCTGCCGGAGCAGCCTGAGGGCGCGGGCACGCACTTCACGGACAAGAAGAAAGAACAGAAGCGGGTCGAGGACGTCGAGAAGGCGCGGACCGAAGCTCTACCGCAGATGTACAAGCTGGCGTCGTACTACCTGATGTCGGAGGAAGCCATCTCCGCGCAGGAGCCGCCCGCCTTCAAACCGCCGCCTACACGTATGTCAGATGATGACTTGTATGCCTACCGATACAGGTACGACTCACCCGCTGCGGGGTCCGCTGGCGGTGCCGGGTCGCCTGCTGGGCACTTCGCCGCTGCTGCGCCTTCTGGTCTGCATCACGTCACAGCTAGCCCGCCCAGTCAGATTGCCTCGGATGGCGTCGGCCAGGAGGCCAGTCAGGCGGGGCACATCGGACATGCTTCGGTGCCGCCCGGCACGTCGACATCGCCTGCCGAGAATCTTCCATCGGCAACCAACACGAACATCGACAGTGTGACACCGGTGCCCACGCCGACGGCCCCCTCCCTTCCCGGCCACAACGCACCGGTTCCCACCTCGGGCGGCGGAACCGTCCCCCCGGTTCCTGTGGTGGCTCCGCCCGGTTTGGGCCCGGTTCGGCCCCATCTGGCGCCCGCGGAACGCGTCGGTATTCCTGGTCAGGCCAACAAGGCGTACCAGGCAGCCAACATCCGCCCTGTGGCGCCCGCGCCCGCCGAGCATGGCATCGTCGGGGGTAAGCCCGTGCCTCAGGCGGGGTCTGAGAGCGGGGTGCCCCGAGGCAACGTCATCGGCCGTGAAGCGCCTGCCGCGGGCCGGGGTATGGCCACCGGAGCGGGTTCCGGGCCAGTGGCTGGGCGTCCTGGATCGCCCAGCTCTGTCGGTCGTCCAGGGGTATCCGGCGCCAGTGGCTCGGGCAGGCGGCTGTCCGAGCGGCCTGGCTACAGCGGTGTGGCGAGCGGGCCGCAGGCGGGTACACAGGCTGTCGGGAGCGGCACTGGATCCTCCTCGGCAGGCAGCCGCCGGCCGGGTGGACGCCGCGACGCAGCGGGACAGAACCACTTGGCCGACGACGAGGAAAGCTGGACTGTGGAGAAGCCCGACGTCGTCCCTCCCGTAATCGAGTAGGCCCCTGGTCGGAATAAGCAGCCGAGGGTGAGCAGCGAACGAATGGGTGGCATGCAAACTAGGTTCAACAACGCCCGGAAGCGGGCTGTGACAATTATTTCTCTGCTCGCTTCTCTGCTTGCCTTCGGAAGCGTTGTCGCTCCCGCCGCAACGGCTGACACGATACGCGAACGGCAGTGGTACCTGGACCGTATGCATGCCGAAGACATGTGGAAGGTCAGCACAGGGAAGGGGATTACTGTCGCCGTCCTTGACGGCGGTGTCGACGCCTCTGTGCCCGAACTGCGAGGGAAGGTTCTCCGGGGGAAGAACCTCGCCGGGTCCGGGAGAGATGCTCGGACGGATCCCAAGGGGCATGGTACGGCGATGGCCATGCTCATCGCAGGAAGCGGTCTTCATGGCCAAGGGATCCAGGGGCTGGCTCCTGACGTGCGTATCCTTCCACTCACCGTCTCGGGCAATACTCAGGAGCTGGTGGGTACCAGCGCGCCGATCCTGGCTTCTGCGATCCGTTACGCAGCGGACAGCAATGCCCAGATCATCAACATGTCCATAGGGTTCGTGAAACACGCGACTGACGAACAGGGGCGGCGGCAGATCCAGCAGGCGGTGGACTACGCAGTCGAGCATGGCAAGCTGCTCTTCGCGAGTGCGGGCAACGACGGCGAGAGCGGCATTTACTACCCGGCGGCGGCTGAGGGTATCGCCGCCGTGGCCGCCATTGATCGAAACGTGAACCATGCGCGCTTCTCCAGCTACGGGCCGGAGATGGCCCTCGCGGCACCGGGCGACGACATGCCCATCCGCTGCCTCGACGGAGAGACGGGCTACTGCCGCAGCGGCGGCACCAGCCAAGCCGCCGCCATCGCCTCCGCCAGCGCCGCCCTCATCTGGAGCAAGCACCCCACCTGGACCGGCAACCAGGTCCTGCGCGTCCTGATCGAGACCGCCGGAAAGCCGACCACCGGCAAGGTCCCCAGCCGCTACATCGGCTACGGCTCGATCCGCCCCCGCCTGAACATCCTGGAGAACAAGGGCGACCCGGGCCCCGCCGACGTCAACCCCCTGGTGGCCGCCCGCCAGGCCCAGACGCAGCCCTCCGGCTCGCCCTCGACCGCCGGAAGTCCGTCCCCGGGGACGGCCCCGAAGGGCGAGGCCCCGTCCGACACCGAGGCGAGCGGGTCGTCGGACAGCGGAAGCAGCGCCCTTCCCTGGGTGATCGGCGGCGTCGGCGCCGCGGTCGTGATCGGCGCCGTCCTCTTCGTGGTCCTGCGCCGCCGTCGGGCCGGTACGCCTCCCACCGCCCCACCGCTGTCGTTCGGCGCACCGCCCTACGCCTCCGGACCGTATGGTGCTCCGCCGTCACAGCTTCCCGGAGGCCAGCCGCATGTCCAGCCTCACCAGCAGAGCCAGGGACCGTGGCCGCCGTCCCACGGCGCCGCGCCTCCGCCGCCGGGCGACCGGTGAGGACCTCATGAACGGCTACAGAGGACAGACGTGACTGACGACATCATCAGAGAGCTGTCGCAGTTCCAGGGGTACACGCAAAAACTGCAACGTCTGATATCGGAACTCCAGAACACGGCACCGCAGCACGCCGAGGGAACCGACGCGCAGGGGGCTGTGACCGTGCGACTGCACCCCGACGGGCTGCCGGAGTCCATCAGCGTGGCTTCCGACTGGCAGCGCCGACGACGCCCCGACGACATCGGCCCGGCCGTCGTCGAGGCGTTCGAGGCGGCGATGAACGAGCGGCTGGAACGCTGGTCGCGAACGCTTCAGCAATCCGGTTGGGAGGCGCGGGCCGAACAGTTGGACCGCAGTGTTCCTGACACGTTCTCGTCGGGCCGGGCTCCGGCCGAGTCACCTGTGATCCTTGGTACGAATCCGCGGAATGTCGTGCCCCGGCGACTTGACGAGGTGGCCGAAGAACTGCTGACCCTGTTCGGCACGATCGGCCAGTCGGATACGGAAGACGGCGGAACGCCTGAGGTGACGGGCACGTCCGCCGGGCGCCGGGTCTCCATCACCGTCACCCGAGGCGCTGTAGCCTTCTGCGCGGTGGACACCGAGTGGGCTGGCAGGCAGTCCTCGGTCCGGTTGAACCAGGCGTTTGGTGAGGCGTTGAGCGACGCCAGGTCACGACTCGACAGCACGGTCGCCGAGACAGGGGGGACTGGTCCGGCGCGACAGTTGGACGGGCTCCTGAGCGAGGCCATGACCATTCTCGCCGATCCGTCGCGTTACACGGGACTGACCTGATGGGAGAGCGACCTCATGTCTGAACACAAGCTGAAGGTCATCACTGACGCCATCCGTACGGACGCGAGGATGTGGGACCAGCAGAGCGTGACGTTGGGCGAGATCCATACCGCGGTGGAAGGGTTCCGCATCAACCGGCTGGAAGCCGGTTTGTTTCAGGTGTTCCACTCCGCTTACATGTCGGCGGTCGACCAGATCTCGGCGCGTGTCGGTGAGGGCAGGGACCGCATGAGGGAAGTCGCGGACGCGCTGGTGAAGAACGCCAAGGCTTACGACGACCACGAGGTCGAGACCAAGAAGTCCGTCGAAGGTGCGTACTGAGGCACACACTGAGCACGAAGGATCACGATGACGTTCAATGCCGCTCAGTACACGGCCACCATCGACAAGATCAGCGGGAAGCTCGACACTTTGTCGGCAAATCTTGATAAGGCCGGGAAAAAGGCGAAGTCGACGGCGAACAAGTGGTATGTCCCCGGCTTCGTCGCCAAGGCGCTGATCTGGTGCGCGAATAAGATAATCGAGCTCGGCAACTGGATCCTTCACAAGATCGAAGATGTGCTCAAAGGGGCGTCACTTCCCCTCACCGCTTATCACGAGGCTTACCTGTGGCAGGAAGACGTCCGGGGTAAGGCGTCGGGTATCGCGGGGTCGACCGCCCCCGAGGCTCTCCAGGCCCCCAGGCGATGGAAAGGAGAGGGGGCCGACGCCTACACCGCATCCGTCAAGGGCCAGCCCGCCGCAGCCACCCAGATCGAGACCAGTGCTGACAAGGTCGCTACGGCACTGACCTTCTGTGCGACCGCCGGCCTGGCTTTCTATGTCGCGATCGGCGCGATCCTGGGCAAGTTCATCGTGGTCACTGTGGCGGCGATAGCCGCGCTCGGCTCCGTTGTGTTTTCCTGGGCAGGCGCGGGCCTCATCGTGGAGGAGGCGGGGGTGAACAGCGGCCTCGTCATCGCCGCCGTCAGCACCCTGACAGCCGCGTTGGGAACCCAGGCCCAGCAGATGGTTACGGTTACCGGTGAGGCGCATGACAACAGTGCCTTTCCTGGTGGCAAGTGGCCGGTGGCGACGGCCTGACGACGCCCAAGGAGTACTGATCGGCGCCACTGATGCGAAAAGCATGCAGAGCAGAACAGGTTGGACTGACATGAACGTGCCTCGCGTCGCCTTGTGGTGCATGGCTGCCCTGTCCTTCGGGGCCGCAGTATTCGCCTACCGCAGCGAGAACTTTCCGCTGCTGTACACCTTCCTCGTTTTGGGCGTCATTCTCCCGGCGATCGCCGAGGCGTACGCGACGTACACGGACCTCAGAAAGAAACGTGACTGGTACGCCCGCAACTTTTCCTCGCTGGAAGAGCTGCGCGGCACCGTGGACGAGTCCGCCCTGCGGCGGCTCCGCGACGAGAAGGGCCTCGCCGTAGCGACGCGTGAACTCCGCCGCACCTATCCGCAACTGCCGCTGGCCGAAGCCGCCAAGCTGATCAAGACGCTGTGAGGGCGCCGGACCGCGTACACCGGAGGGGCGGTACCCGTAGCGGTGCCGCCCCTCCGGCTTGGCCACGGCCGTTGCGTGCCCCTTGGCGAGCAGCCCCCTGAAAGCGGCCTGAGGGCCCGGGCGGTGGGGCGGCCCAGGCACCGGCACACGGCCCCGCCGCCCCTCAGCGCCCGTCCGCCTCCGCCACCCACGCCGTCTGCACCAGCGCCGCCCCGCCCCGCCGCGAGACGAACACCCCGCGCCCCGGCGGCAGCGGCCGGGCCTTGACCTGGCCGAGCAGTTCGCCCTCCGCCGCGGGCCCGGACAGCACCACACCCTGCGCGCCCAGCTCCTTGAAGCGCTGGAGGAAGGTCTCGTACGACGAGCGGCCTGCACCGGCCGTGTTGCGGGTCAGGATGATGTTGACGCCCGCGTCCCGCGCGTACGGCAGGTTGTCCAGCAGCTGGGCCATGGGGTTGCTGGAGGAGGTGGCGACCAGGTCGTAGTCGTCCACGACGATGAACGCCCGCGGGCCCCGCCACCAGCTGCGGGTGCGCAACTGCTGCGGGGTGACGTCCGGGCCGGGGATGCGGTTGGTGATGAGGGTGTTCATGTCGGCCACGTACTTCTCGAACGCGTTCTGGGTGGAGCCGTAGCCGACCAGGTGCGGTTCGGGGACGACCTCCAGCAGGCTGCGCCGGTAGTCGCCGACGACGAACAGCGCCTCCTGCGGCGTGTAGCGCTCGGTGAGCTGCTTGATCAGCAGCCGCAGCAGCGCCGTCTTGCCGGACTCGGTCTCGCCGTAGACGACGAAGAACGGGTCGGCGTCGAAGTCGACGAACACCGGCCTGAGGTTCATCTCGTCGATGCCGATGGCCACGCCGCGCTCCGGCTGCCCGTCGCCCGCCGGGATGTCCCGTACGGGCAGCCGGCGCGGCAGGATGCGCACCTGGGGCGCGTGCGGGCCGGGCCAGTTGTCCGCGGACGCCTTGACGAACGCGGCGGTGGCCTCGGACAGGTCGTCGCCGGACCCGCCCGCGCCGGACGAGTTCGACGCGCCGTCGACGCGCGGCAGGGCGGCCAGGAAGTGCAGCCGCTCCGGGATCAGGCCGCGGCCCGGGACGCCGACGGGGACGTTGGCGGCGATCTTGCGGTCGAGTTCGGAGTCCATCGGGTCGCCCAGGCGCAGCTCTAGGCGGGCCAGCAGCTGGTCCTTCAGCGCCGCGCGCATGTCCATGTAACGGGAGAGCGTGACGACCAGGTGGACGCCCAGGCCCAGGCCGCGGGTGGCGATGTCCGCGACGATCGGCTCCAGCGCCTCGTAGTCCGTCTTGAAGGACTGCCAGCCGTCGATGACGAGGAAGACGTCGCCCCACGGCTCGCCGGGCAGCCGTCCGGACGCGCGCAGCTGGCGGTAGGTGGCGATGGAGTCGACGCCGTTGTCGCGGAAGAACTCCTCGCGCTGGTTCAGCACGCCGGTGACCTCGGCGACCGTACGGCGGACCTTCTCCGGGTCCAGGCGGGAGGCGACGCCGCCGACGTGCGGCAGCCGCTCCATGGCCGACAGGCCGCCGCCGCCGAAGTCCAGCCCGTAGAACTGCACCTCGTGCGGGGTGTGGGTGAGGGCGAACGCGCCGACGAGCGTGCGCAGCAGGGTGGACTTGCCCGAGCGGGGGCCGCCGACGATCAGCATGTGGCCCTGGGCGCCGGAGAAGTCGCGGTAGAGGATCTCGCGCCGCTGCTCGAAGGGCTTGTCGACCAGGCCGAGCGGCACGCACAGGCCGCCGGCCCGCTCGTAGCCGCCCGCGTGCAGGCCGCGCTCGGGGGTGACGGCGAGCTGCGGCAGCAGCTGGTCCAGCGGGGACGCCTCGTCCAGCGGCGGCAGCCACACCTCGTGGGCGGCCGGCCCCCGGCCTTCCAGGGCCCGCACGATGACGTCCAGGACGGTGTCGGCGAGCGGGTCGTCGGGGCGGCGGTCGGGGGTGGGGAAGGTGAAGTCGGGGCCGGGCTCGGCGTACCGCACCGGCACCGGGGCCGCGGTGAACAGCACCGGGCGGCGGTCGGTGGGGATGGGGCCGTTGACGGTCGCCGGGGTGGTGGACCGGTAGGGCCCGGAGACGTACGCGGCCTTGAAGCGCACCATCTCGTCGGTGCCGAACTTCAGGTAGCCGGAGCCGGGCACCGACGGCAGGTGGTACGCGTCGGGTACGCCGAGGGCGGTGCGCGACTCGGCGGCGGAGAAGGTGCGCAGGCCGATGCGGTACGACAGGTAGGTGTCCAGGCCGCGCAGCCGGCCCTCCTCCAGGCGCTGCGAGGCCAGCAGAAGGTGGACGGCCAGCGACCGGCCGATGCGGCCGATCTGGATGAACATGTCGATGAAGTCGGGTTTGGCGGTGAGCAGTTCGCTGAACTCGTCGATGACCAGCACCAGGGACGCCAGCGGCTCCAGCGGCGCGCCGGCGGCGCGCGCCTTCTCGTAGTCGTGCACGTTGGCGTAGTTGCCCGCGGCGCGCAGCAGCTCCTGGCGGCGCTGGAGTTCGCCGGTGATCGAGTCGCGCATGCGGTCGACCAGCGTGAGGTCGTCGGCGAGGTTGGTGATGACGGCGGCGACGTGCGGCAGCTCGGCCATGCCGGAGAAGGTGGCGCCGCCCTTGAAGTCGGCGAGGACGAAGTTCAGGGTCTCCGAGGAGTGGGTGACCGCGAGGCCCAGCNGTGCGGCAGCTCGGCCATGCCGGAGAAGGTGGCGCCGCCCTTGAAGTCGGCGAGGACGAAGTTCAGGGTCTCCGAGGAGTGGGTGACCGCGAGGCCCAGCACGAGCGTGCGCAGCAGCTCCGACTTGCCGGAGCCGGTGGCGCCCACGCACAGGCCGTGCGGGCCCATGCCCTCCTGCGCGGCCTCCTTCAGGTCGAGCATGACGGGCGCGCCGGACTCGCCCACGCCGATGGGCACCCGCAGCCGCTCGGCGGTCGACCGGGGCCGCCAGGTGCGGGTGGTGTCCACCGAGGCGGCGTCGCCGAGCCCGAGGAGGTCGGTGAAGTCGAGGTTGGTCAGCAGCGGCTCGTCGTCCCCGCCGGCGGTGCTCAGCCGCAGCGGCGCGAGCTGGCGGGCCAGCGCCTCGGCGGCCTCGGGGGACAGGTGGTCGGGCACGCCCCGGTAGACGGCCGCGCCCGACTCGACCCGCAGCTGCCCCGCCTGCACGGCGATGGACAGGTCACCGGGCGGCTCCTCCACCCGGCCGGGCACGACCTCCACCAGCGTCACGCCCTGCAGGCCCTCCTGGGCGGCGAGCAGCGAGCCGGGCGGCACCGGGGCGCCGTCCAGCACGAGCACCACGTGCGGCCGGTCCAGCAGCGGCGGGCTCTCCCAGTTGAACCGGGGGCGGCCGTCGAGGTGGTCGCGCAGCAGGTCCTCCACCTCGGCCACACCGTCGCCGAACAGCCGCCTGGTGCCCGCCCCGTCGACCGAACCGGGAACCTGGTTGTGCGGCAGCCACTTGACCCAGTCCCAGCGCTCCGCCGCGCCCGGCGCCGCCACGGCCACGACCAGGTCCTCGGGGGAGTGCAGCGAGGCCAGGCAGGCGATCAGGGAGCGGGCCGCGCCGAGCGCCGCCTCGTCCTCGCCGGAGACGGCCACGTGGTAGAAGGCGCGCAGGGACACGGCCATCGGCAGCCCGTCCAGGGTGCCGTGGACGGCCAGGAAGCGCTGCATGGCGCCGGCCGACATCGGCTCCAGCTCCTCCACCGAGGAGGCGGGCGGCGGCACCAGCGGCGTCCACAGCTCCTGCGGGCCCAGCCCGATGCGCACCTGCCCGAAGTCCTTGTCGGTGACGCGCCGTTCCCACACCCGGCTGCCCTCGGCCACCAGCGACCACAGCTGGTCGGGGGAGGGGTGCAGGAAGAACTGGGCGTCCCGCTGGGCGCGGGCCGTGCGGCGCACCCTGCGGCGGGTCTGGCCGAGGTATTTCAGGTAGTGGCGGCGGGCCTCCACCACCTCGCCGCGCGCGCCTTTCCGGTAGCGGATGAGCTGGGCGATCCCCAGGGAGACGGTCGACAGCATCATCATCACGCCCATGATGCGCATGAACGGCGCGGCGCCCGGCATGAAGAAGAACACGACCGACGAGCCCATGCCGAGCATCGGCAGGAGCTGCATGGCCATGCCCTCCTGCTCTCCGCGGGGGAGCTGCGGAGGCGGTTCGAGCCGTAGTTCGTCCGTGGGCACGTCAGGCGGAGTCACCCGAGGCGGGCGTTTTACGATGATGTGGCTCATCGGTCTGTATATCCCCCGGAACGGGCTGAGAAGGAAAGACGGGGCGCGCATAAGGGCGGCGCCCCGTGGGATATGAGGAAGATCCTACGTGCACGGCACACGATCGGTCCCCGGTAGGGTGACGTTCCGCACCGAGAATTCACGGTGTGCGATCGGGATCCGAACGCCCATGAGGGGAGCCTCTCAGATGAGTTCGACCGCATCGACCGGTTTCTGCCGGGTGACGGTCGTCGCGCCCGACAGCCGGATCGATGTCGCACTCCCGGACGACATCGCGCTCGCCGACATCTACCCGGAGATCCTGCGGCTGACCGGCCAGACCCCGGACCCCGGCGCGCCCGTCGGCTACCACCTCGTACGCCGCGACGGCACCGTGCTGGACGGCTCCCGGTCGCTGGCGGCCCAACGGGTCCTCGACGGCGACCTGCTGTCCCTGCGTCCGTTCGCCGAGTCCCTGCCGCCCGCCGTGCACGACGACGTCGCCGAGGCCATCGCCGCCGCCGTCGGCCGCGACCGCACGCTGTGGAACGCGCGCCTGCTGCGTGCCTCCGGCCTCTTCGGCGGCGCGCTGCTGCTGGTCTTCATGGGCTTCCTGCTGTGGTTCGCGGACCCGGCGCGACACGACATGCACAGCCTGCCGGGCGTCCTCGCGGGCGTCGTCGGCCTGCTGCTCGCGGTCTTCGCGGGCGTACGGGCACGGGTGTACGAGGACCGGACCGCCGCCGTCGCCCTCGGTCTGGCCGCGCTCCCGCACGTCATGATCGCCGGTTCCGGCGTGCTGCCGCTGGACGACGGCGAGGGCGTCGGGCGCCTGCAGTTCCTGCTGGGCTGCGTGTGCGTGCTGGTGGTGTCCGTCGCGCTGGTGGCCGCCATGCCCGTCGGCGACGCGCCGTTCGTCGCCGCCGTGGTGCTGTCCGCGTTCGGCACCCTGGCGACCTTCTGCCAGATCCTGGCGGACACCGGGCCGCGGCAGGCCGCGGCGGTGTGCTCGGCGGTCGCGGTGGGCGCCGTCGCCTTCCTGCCCGCGGTCTCCGCGCGGGCCGCGCGCCTGCCCATCGGCTACGTCGCGCCCAGCACGTCGACCGGCCGGGCCGCGGCCGCGGACTTCGGCGCCGGAGAGCCGGACGGCGCCGCCTCCGCCGCCCGCCCGCTGCCCGCCGACCGGGTCGCCGCCCAGGTCCGGCGCGGCCACGAGCTGCTGCTCGGACTGGTCGCCGGCTGCTCGGCGGTCGTCGTCGGCGCCGGCGCGGTGCTCGGCTTCGCCGACTCGCTGTGGGCGCAGCTGCTCGCGCTGGCCGCCGGCCTGGCGATGCTGCTGCGCGCCCGGCTGTTCCGGTACACCTGGCAGGTGGCCTGCGTCCTGGGCGCCGGCCTCGTCTCACTCGCCCTGCTGGTGCTCGGCCTGGCGCTGAACCCGCCGTCCGGCGCCGTGGAGGACCTGCTGCGGGGCGACCACGGCCCGCTGGACATCCGTACGGCGTGGCTGTGCGCCTGCGTGGCGCTCGGCGCGGGCGTCGTCGTCGCGGTCGCGCTGATCGTGCCGAAGAAGGGCCTGACCCCGTTCTGGGGCCGCTTCGGGGACCTGGCCGAGGGCGCGCTGCTGCTGTCGGTCACGCCGCTGTGCCTGGCCGTCATGGACGTGTACAGCACGGCGCGCAGCATGGTCGGCAACTAGCACCGCGGCCGCCCGGGCAGGCACGACCCGTACGCGCGCCACGGCGCGTACGGTCCGGCCCGGGCGCCGCTTCCCCGTCCCTTGGCGGACGGCGCCCCGCGCGGCCGGGCCGCCGGGCCAGGGGCGCGGCCGCCCGCCCCGGCTCCCGGCGGAGCCCG
>NZ_JAVSCF010000111.1:0-19824 GCF_031932565.1 Streptomyces sp. B1866 | reverse complement strand
GGCGGACGTGGGACACGGCGCGCCCGGCGTCCGGCGGCGACGGCCCCGGGCGCCCGGCGCCGCGCCCGCCGCCCGGTGGCTTCCGGCCGGACCGCGGGACAGGCCGGAGACCGGGGCGAGGGACCGGGTCCGGGAGACCGGGTCCGCGAAGGCAGGGCCGGAGACCGGGTCCGGGGGACCGGGCCGCCACCCCGGGCGTGGACGACGCCCGGGACGGACAGCGACAGCGGAAGGGGCGGACTTCGTGGCAGGAGTTCGGGGAGTCAGACGCGCGGCGGCCGCCGTGCTCGCGGCGGCGCTCGCCGCCACCCTGGCGGGGTGCAGCAGCACGGGCGGCAAGCGGGCCGAGGAGCGGGCGGCCAGGGCCGCGGCCGGAGGCCGGGCGGCCGTGGACACGCCCCGGTGGACCATCGCCATGGTCACGCACGCGGGCGACGGCGACACCTTCTGGGACATCGTGCAAAGCGGCGCCAAGCAGGCCGCTGTCAAGGACAACATCCGGTTCCTGTACGCGCACGACGAGGAGGGCAACCAGCAGGCGCAGCTCGTGCGCACCTACATCGACCAGAAGGTCGACGGCCTGATCGTCTCCCTCGCCAAGCCCGCCGCCCTCAAGGGCGTCGTCACCGAGGCGGTCCGCAAGGGCATTCCGGTGATCACCGTCAACTCCGGCGCCCCGGACTCCGCCGCCTTCGGCGCCCTCACGCACGTCGGCCAGGACGAGACGGTCGCGGGCGAGGCGGTCGGCGAGGAGCTGAACCGGCGCGGCCGCGAGAAGGCCCTGTGCGTGCTGCACGAGCAGGGCAACGTCGGCCACGAGCAGCGCTGCGACGGCACGGCGAAGACCTTCCGCGGCACGCTGGAGCGGCTGTACGTGACGGGCACCAACATGCCCGGCGTGCAGTCCTCCATCGAGGCCAGGTTGCAGTCCGACCGGGGTATCGACGCCGTGGTCACGCTCGGCGCGCCCTTCGCGGCCACCGCCGCCAAGGCGGCCCGGCAGGCGGGCAGCCGGGCCGAGACCGACACCTTCGACCTCAACGCCAAGGTGGTCGAGGGCCTGGCGGACGGCACGGTCGGCTTCGCCGTCGACCAGCAGCCCTACCTCCAGGGCTACGAGGCCGTGGACCTGCTGTGGCTGCGCCGGTACAACGGCGACGTGCTCGGCGGCGGCAGGCCGGTGTTCACCGGCCCGCAGATCGTCACCAAGGACGACGCGCCGGGCCTGGCCGCGTACACCAGGCGGGGCACCCGGTGAGCGCCGAGGCCGCCTCCACGGCGCCCCGCGGGCCGCTGGAGCCCCTGGAGCCCCCGGCCGAGCAGCGCCCCTCCGCCCGGTCGCTGGCGCGCCGCCTGGCGAACCGGCCCGAACTGGGCTCGGTCGTCGGCGCCGCCGCCGTCTTCGTGTTCTTCTCGGCGGTCGCCGACGCGTTCCTCCAGTGGTCCAGCTTCGGCACCGTGCTGTACGCGGCGTCGACCATCGGGATCATGGCGGTGCCGGTGGCGCTGCTGATGATCGGCGGCGAGTTCGACCTGTCTGCCGGGGTGCTGGTCACCTCCTCGGCGCTGGTCTCCTCGATGTTCTCCTACCAGATGACGGCGAACGTCTGGGTGGGCGTCGGCGTGTCACTGCTGGCCACCCTCGCCGTCGGCTTCGTGAACGGCCTGCTGCTGGTGCGCACCGGGCTGCCGAGCTTCATCGTCACCCTCGGCACGTTCCTGATCCTGCAAGGTTGCAACTTGGGCTTCACCAAGTTGATAAGCGGCACGGTCTCCACCAAGACCATCGCCGACATGGAGGGCTTCGACTCCGCCGCCGACGTCTTCGCCTCCCACCTGACCGTCGGCGACCTCGACCTCCAGGTCACCGTCCTGTGGTGGCTGGGCCTGGTGGCGGTGGCCACCTGGATCCTGCTGCGCACCCGCGCGGGCAACTGGATCTACGCGGTGGGCGGCGACGCGCAGGCCGCGTGCGCGGTCGGCGTCCCCGTACACCGTACGAAGATCGGCCTGTACGTGGGCGTCTCGCTCGCCGCGTGGATCTCCGGGCAGCACCTGCTGATGTCGTACGACGTCGTGCAGTCCGGCGAGGGCGTGGGCAACGAGTTCCTGTACATCATCGCGGCCGTCATCGGCGGCTGCCTGCTCACCGGCGGCTACGGCTCCGCAGTCGGCTCGGCCGTCGGCGCGTTCATCTTCGGCATGGCCGACAAGGGCATCGTGTACGCGCGGTGGAACGCCGACTGGTTCACGTTCTTCCTGGGCGCGATGCTGCTGCTCGCCACCCTCCTCAACGCGTGGGTGCGCAGGCGGGCGGAGGCACGGCGATGACGGACCACGAGCGCACGCCCCTGGTCGAGCTGACCGGCGTCAGCAAGTACTACGGCAGCGTACGGGCGTTGGAGGGCGTGTCCCTCCAGGTGCGCGCCGGGGAGATCACCTGCGTGCTCGGCGACAACGGCGCGGGCAAGTCCACCCTCATCAAGATCGTCGCCGGGCTGCACCGGCACGACGCGGGCACGTACGCCGTCGACGGCGAGCACGTCCGGCTCGGGTCGCCGCGCGAGGCCCTGGACCGCGGCATCGCCACCGTCTACCAGGACCTGGCCGTGGTCCCGCTGATGCCCGTATGGCGGAACTTCTTCCTCGGCTCCGAGCCCACCCGGGGCCGCGGGCCGCTGCGCCGCCTGGACGTGGCCGCCATGCGCGCCACCACCCGCGCCGCGCTGCTGCGCATGGGCATCGACCTGCGCGACGTCGACCAGCCCATCGGCACCCTGTCCGGCGGCGAGCGGCAGTGCGTGGCCATCGCCCGCGCCGTCCACTTCGGCGCGCGCGTGCTCGTCCTGGACGAGCCGACGGCGGCGCTGGGCGTCAAGCAGTCGGGCATGGTGCTCAAGTACGTCGCCGCCGCGCGCGACGCGGGCCTCGGCGTGGTCCTGATCACCCACAACCCGCACCACGCCCACCTCGTCGGCGACCGCTTCGTCCTGCTGCGGCGCGGCGCCATGGCCGGCAGCCACGCCCGGCGGGAGATCGCCCTGGACGAGCTGATCCGGCAGATGGCGGGCGGCAGCGACCTGGAGGAGCTGAGCCACGAACTGGCCCGCCCGGCCGCACCCGGCGGCCAGGACCCCCCGGCGCCGGGCGACGGCGCGGCCCCCGGGGCGGGATGACCCCGTCCTGGCCCAGACCGGCGGGTGGGGGCGCGCCCGCGCCGGAGGTACCCGCCCGGCGCGGGCACGCCCTGCCGCCATGCGGCAGGTCACGCGCGTGAGGCAGAATCTCCACGGCGGATCGGACCGGCGCACCGGATCGGCGCACCGGGCCGGCGGAACCGGCCGGCAGGCCGGACCGGCGGCCTTCGACCGCCCGGCCGGCCGGCGCTCCCACGACGGCCGGCGGACCACGACCGCAGACCGAGGCCCCGGCCTCCCAAGACCCCGCAGGGACGAGACGACTCGTGCCAGTACGCACCCGCAGTGACCGCGGCGCCCGCCGGCCCGGCACCCCCGGCCCGGCGGCAGCCGGCCGCGCCCTTCGCCGGGCACCCGCCGCCCGGTCGGCCCCCGGCGCCCCGCCGGGCGCGGCCCACGGCCCGGCGCAGGGCACGACTCAGGGCCCGGTTCAGGGCAGGGCCCAGGGCACGAAGGAAGGGGCGGTGTGATGACCGGCTACCGGGACCGGGTCCACCGGGGACCGGCCCGCGCGACCATGCTGCGCACCGTCGGCACGCGCGAGCGGCGCTCGCACCTCACCGCCCCGCGCGTGCCGACGGTCGGCATCGACATCGGCGGCACGAAGGTCGCCGCGGGCGTGGTCGACGCCGACGGCAACATCCTGGAGAAGGTGCGCACCGAGACCCCCGACAAGTCCAAGAGCCCCAAGGTCGTCGAGGACACCATCGTGGAGCTGGTGCTGGACCTGTCCGACCGGCACGACGTGCACGCCGTGGGCATCGGCGCCGCCGGCTGGGTGGACGCCGACCGGTCCCGGGTGCTGTTCGCGCCGCACCTGTCGTGGCGCGACGAGCCGCTGCGCGACCGGCTCGCCGGCCGGCTCGCCGTGCCCGTCATGGTCGACAACGACGCCAACACCGCGGCGTGGGCCGAGTGGCGGTTCGGCGCGGGCCGCGGCGAGGACCACCTCGTCATGATCACGCTGGGCACCGGCATCGGCGGCGCCATTCTGGAGGACGGCCAGCTCAAGCGCGGCAAGTACGGCGTGGCCGGGGAGTTCGGGCACATGCAGGCGGTGCCGGGCGGGCACCGCTGCCCGTGCGGCAACCGCGGCTGCTGGGAGCAGTACAGCTCCGGCAACGCGCTGGTGCGCGAGGCGCGCGAACTGGCCGCCGCCGAGTCGCCGGTCGCGTACGGGATCACCGACCGCGTCGGCGGCGACATCGGCGAGATCACCGGGCCGCTCATCACCGAACTGGCCCGCGAGGGCGACGCCATGTGCGTCGAACTCCTCCAGGACATCGGCCAGTGGCTCGGCGTCGGCCTGGCCAACCTCGCCGCCGCCCTCGACCCGTCCTGCTTCGTCATCGGCGGCGGCGTCAGCGCGGCCGACGACCTGCTGATCGGCCCCGCCCGGGACGCCTTCCGCCGCACCCTCACCGGCCGCGGCTACCGCCCCGAGGCGCGCGTCACCAAGGCCGAGCTGGGCAACGAGGCCGGCCTGGTGGGCGCCGCCGACCTGGCCCGCCTGGTCGCCCGCCGCTTCCGGCGCGCCAACCGCCGCCGCGTCGAGCGCTACCAGCGCACCGGGTCCACCGCCCTGTGGACCGCGGCGCGCGGTCAGGCGGACCGCGGATGACCGCCACCGAACAGCCCCGCCCGGTCGGCCCAGCCCCCGCCCCCGACCGCCCGCCGCGCCGCTGGGCCACCGCCCTGGCCGTGTTCCTGCTGATCACCGTGCCCGCGTTCTACCTGGTCATCTCCGCTATCCAGAGCAGCGACAGCGGCGAGGACAAGCAGGAGCACGCCGCGGCGACCGGCCTCACCGCGGGCCTGCCGAGCAGGGTGCAGCGGCGCATCTACGACGTGCCCGTGCCCGTACGCTCCGGACAGGTCGCCTACTACGAGACCAACTCGTGGAAGGCCAGCTCGCTGTACGTGCAGTTCACCACGTCCCCGCCCGGGTTCACCGCCTTCCTCCACTCGATCGGCACCGACCCGGCCCGGCTGGCGGAGGACGAGGTCACCATCAGCGACAAGGAGGCGCGGACGGCGGGGTGGTCGTTCGGCTCCGGCCAGAACTGGTCGGGCCTGGTCGTCCAGCAGGAGCGGCCGCAGCCCAAGCTGAAGGTCACCGTCAGCCGCCGCGACCCGAGCAACCTCAAGGTGTACGTGGTCTCCACGATCCACCCGTGACGGCCGGGGCCCGGGTCGTGTGGACCCGGGCGGCCCGGTCGGGCCTGGGAAAGTGGCCCGGCCCGTGGGGGTGGCCCGGCCCGCCGCACCACCCCGGACCGGACGGAGAGGGGTGGTACGGGCGGACCGGGCCGAGGGACGGACCCGCCGACCCGGCCATGCCCGGCTCGGGGGAGCGCCGGAAGGGGCCGACGGGCCCGTCCCCGTCTCAGGGAGACGGCGGCGGTAGGAGGGGTACGCCTCGGACGTGGCGGCAGCGCTGCCCGGCGCGGGCCTCGGAAAGCTTCACGCGTNGGTACGCCTCGGACGTGGCGGCAGCGCTGCCCGGCGCGGGCCTCGGAAAGCTTCACGCGTCGTGCGGCGCCGCAGGTCGTGCACCGGCACGACCAGGCGGCCGAAGCCCGTCCCGGGTAGGACTCGATGGGCTCGTACCCGGCCTCGCGCATCTCGGCCGTGGCTTCGGCGGGGGTGACGGGCGGGGTACGGCGTTGGCCGCAGGCCCGGCCCGGCCGCCCGGCGCCCTCCGGCGGTACGGGTACGGGCTGGGGCTGGCCGGTCGAGTCGTCGCCGGTCACCGGCGTGGGCCCGCCGACGAGCAGGCCGAGGCTCACGGCGGTTTTCCGATGACAGCGGCAGCCGCACCGGCCGCCGTGGCACAGGGCGTGCGCCTCTCTGAGGCCGCCGGGCCGGAGAGCGGCCGCGCACTGCGCGGACACCCACCGTCCGCCAGCGGCCCCGGCCGGGACCGGGCCCACGGTGGCGATCACCCGCACGCCCCCTTCCCGCACCGCGCCCCGCCGCCGTCGTCCGGGGTGGCGAGCAGCGCGCCCCGGGCCTCGGCGACCTCGACCAGGGCGGTCAGGCACTCCACCAGTCGGGCCAGGACGTACCGCATCTGACAGGTCTCGGCGTTGCCGGTGATGATCAGGTCCTCGGTGTGCCCGAGGAGTACGCGGGCCATCTCCACCCGGGCGGCCTCGCCGGGGTCGAGCCGTTCCAGGCGCTTGCCGCGCATCTCGGCGACCCGCACCACGTGGACCAGCGCCCACACCAGCCGCACCGCCCCCGCCCGCAGCCGCCCGCCGTCCACGCGCACGCCCGAGGCGAGCCACACCCGCGCCGCCCCGAGCACGCTGCGCGCGGCCAGCACCTGCGCGTCCTCCCAGGCGTCCGCCAGCGCCGCCGCGGGCCCGGGGCTGTGACCGTCCGGGGCCGGGACGGTGTAGCAGGGCTTACCGTCCACGGTGGACCACGGCAGCGGCACCAGCCCGCTCACCGCTCCCTCTCCGGACCGGTGGCCTTGGCCTGGCAGCGGGGGCACTCGCACCGAGGCCACTCACACGACGCCGGAGCGAACGAACGACCCGGCTCACCCCGGACCGAGCACGAACTGATCTCCGCCTGCTCCCCGGTCACCGGGTCCAGCCGGTACACCCGGATCGTCATCACCGCCACGCCCAACCACCCCCCGGCACCAACCGCCCGGCCCGGGCGAGGTCCACGCCGTGAATCCGGCGCGGGCCCACGTCGATCCCGTACGCGGCCAGCGAGGCCGCCCACCGCCGACGCCGCTGCACCCGCCGCTCCCCCCGGCTGGCGGGTCGCCCTTCGAGCTTTGCACTTGCCCGGTACCGACCGAGAAGTTCGAATAACTGGTACACCCATTCGAGTGCGCGAACGATAGTGTTCGCCATGCTGACGCTCCTTCACAGCGTTGGCCGCGCCCCCGGGCCGATGCCACGGTCGCGGGGGTCCTGAGTTCAGCTATCGTGGTGATCCAGGACGCTCACGCGGGAGTTGACCGGGGGTTGACTGCTTCGGGAGCTGGATCGACGGCCGTTGAGGTTCCGACTGTGAGCGACTTCGCCGAAATCGCCAAGAAGGCACTGCATGACAACGGGTGGTCGTGGAGTGCCGCCGCTCGTGCGATCAATTACGACTTGGCTTATCTGTCCCGGGTACTCCACGGAAGGCAACGGCCTTCTTTGAAGTTGGCGGAGTCCTTGGACGATATTCTCGGCACCGGCGGGGCGTTGTCCGCGCTCGTCCTCGGCTCGGACGACGCATCGAGGGTCGAACGCAGTATGGACCGGCCGACTCGGCTGGACGGTGCGACCGTCGAGGCTCTAGCCGGGGTCCTGGCCGCCTACCGGCGCTTGGACGACACCATGAATCCAAGGTCGGTTCTTTCGCCGACCCTCGCGCAGATCAACCAGGTCACTTGTCTGCTCAAAGACGCGAGGGGGCCGCACCGAGAGCAGTTGATGGCGGTGGCGTCCGAGTTCATGCAGTTCGGAGGGTGGATGCACGCGCAGGTTCGGCAGGACACGCAAGCTGTGTCCATGCTGAACCAGGCGATTGCGCTGGCCGAGGAAATCGCAGACGGCACCCTGGCGGCGCAGGCGCGGAACTTCCTGGGCCATCTTTCACGACAGCAGGGTCGGCCTGTCGGAGTCGCCCACTGGTATACGGCAGCCGCGCGTACGCCTGGCGCGCATCCCGCGCAGCGAGTGGAAAACACCTTGCTGGCGGCGGGCGGGCTTGCCGAGATGGGGAAGACCGCCGAGGCCTTGCGCATGGTGGAAAAGGCCGAGCGGTGGGCAGATGCGGCTGCGGCGATCCCCCCACCCGCGACGGCCTACTGGCTGACACCGAATTTCAACCGACTGGACATGGGTCTCTGCACCCTTGCGCTGGGACGCTACGACGAGGCGGTCGATCACTTGTCGGCTGGCCTGGCCGGGCTGCCGAGGGACCAGCAGGGAGCCGCGTGGACGACGGAGCACCGTGGCGCCCTGCTGAAGGCCCTCGAAGCCCGCTGACGGCTCCGGGCACAGCATCTGGCGTTCGGTCCGCACGCTCGCTGAACTCGCCGCTGCGCGGAGACGACACCAGCTGAGCTGACGGGATGTCGGACTACGGCGTCAGTCAAGGCGTCATCCCGGCGACACGTGCTGGCGTCATTTCGGTGTCATCGCATCGTGCGTACTACTACCGTGGATTCATGAGCGCACCGAACACGGCGCTCGAGCGGTCCGCATGGGCCTGATGATGAGCCAGGACGACCTGGCTCGCGCCTTCCGTGAGGCCGGGGTCCCGAGCGCCAACAAGAGGCTGATCCAGCGATGGGAGGCCGGAAGCACCGGCAGCCCCAACGCGGCGAACGCGCGGGCGCTGGAACGCGTCACCGGCCTGCCCATTGAAGCCCTCCGCTTCCCGCCCTCCGCCTCCCTTGCCCGCGTCTCGAAAGACAGTCACGGCGGTCACGACGTCGATCCGTCACCCGGCGGAGTCCCCGCGCCCAGCGCCGCGACCACCCCCCAGAACGCTCCGGCTCTGGGGCGCGGCAACTACTCAGGGGTCTGGCTCTCGCGCTACGAGTACTACCCCAGCGGCCGGCAGAACACGTTCACCGGCCTGCACTACGTGGTGATCCTTCAGCACGGCACCCGGCTTACGGTCCGCAGCCTGCCGGGCTCGTCCGACTCGCCGCTGGCCATGGATCTGGAGGTGGACCGCAATGTCGTCACCGGCACCTGGAACGAGCAGACGGCCAAGGACGGCTACTACCGGGGTGCCCGGTACCACGGCGCCATACAGCTTCTGGTCGAGCCGACAGGGCGCCGTATGTCCGGGAAGTGGGTCGGCTTCGGCCAGGACTTCGACGTCAACTCCGGACCGTGGGAACTGGTCCTGAAGGACGCGTCCACGTCCAAGGCGACGATCAGCGCCTACGACCGGCTCCCGGATGAGACCGGACGCTGATGAAGGGCGCCGAGGACGGAGCACCCCCGCATGCGCGGGGACGACCCTCACTGACCTGGGGCTTCACAAGCGCACAGGAGGAGTTTCATTCGGTTGCAATTGGAGATGTGCCAACGGCGTACTCCCGAGAGTAGTGGGTTCCTCAACCTCCTAATCCTGGCGCACGAAACGGAACGACCGGCATTGGGCCAACGAGGCAGACTCAGCCTACTGACTGCCCATCAGCCGTAGCGACGCCGACTGAGCAAGCCAACCCCTTACCGCCCGCACTCGCGTGACCCAGGGCCGCTCGCGGCAGCGGGAGCCGGGCCTCGTGTCACTCCGGGGCCTGGATCAGACCTCGAACTCGGATGCGGCGAATTGAAGGAAGGCGCTGAAGTCAGCACGGGGAAGGGCCAGCGAGGGGCCGTCAGGGTTCTTGGAGTCCCGAATGTGGATCTTGCTGGGCGTTTCGGCGACCTCCACGCACTGCCCTTGCTCACCACCACTGTAGGAGGACTTCCGCCAGGTCAGGGCGGTCTTCTCATCGGTGCAGGTGTAGCCGGTCATTGGAAATTCTCCTCAAGATGACGGTTGATGCGTTCCCGTGACTCATCTGCGGGAAGTGCGAGGTCGGCGATCTTGTCGAACACGACCGCGAGGTCGTCCACCTCGGCCGGATTCTCCAGGAAGTTGCCGCCCAAGGAGCTGTCGATCGAGACGACTGGGGGCCAGGGGCGGCGGAAGTCCAGGATGGTCATGGTCTGGTTCGCAGCCGCGTAGGCAGGGACGTCCACCGGGACGATCTGGATGGTGATGTTGGACTGCCCGGCGTCGTCGGCCAGCTTGCGTAGCTGCTCCTTCATCACCCCCGGGGCCTTGGGGAAGCGGTGCAGGAGAGCGGCCTCGGAGATCAGCGCGTGCAGATGCGCCGGGTTTCCCGGGCGGTGCAGCACTTCTTGGCGAGCCATCCGGATCGCGCTCAGCATGTCTGACAGCTCGCGGTTGTCCGGATGGAGCGGGCTGTTGAAGATTTCCCGGACGTACCCCGGAGCCTGGAGAAGGCCCGGGATGATCGCCGGGTGCTGGACCCGGATCTTCCTCGACTTCGACTCCAGGATGACGAAGTCGAGGAGCGCATCCGAGACCTGGCCGACGTACGAGCCCCACCAGCCGGCCTTCGCCGACTCGTTGGAGGCCGCGGCCAACTCCCGAACCGCCTCCTCGTCCCCGTGGATGCCGTACAGCTCCAGCATCCTGCTGATGTCGTCCTCGGAGACTCGGTAGATGCCCCGCTCGATGCGTCCCTGTCGCGTGGAGTCCCAACCGAGTCGCTTGGCGGCTGCTCCTGGTCGCAGGTCGGTCCGTTCGCGGTAATCGCGCAGCAAGCTACCTACGCGACGCCTCATGACAGGCGGAGGGAGCTTCTTCTGAGTCATGGGGAGCATTCTGTCAGTCGCGGGGAGCGTTGGCGATATAGCAAGTGATCTGTCGATTCAGCAGTTCCTTGCTCGATGTTGCGCATCGATGCTCGATGGGAGCAAGCTGGTCCCTGGCAGACGTGACTGCTCATCAGGTGTTGGTCATTTGTGTCGGACAGTCACGGCTGCCGACGTACGGGCCGGGTCGCTGGCCCCGCAGAGATCCGCCCTCCTTCCCCCGTGGGAGCGGGCCTCCGTACCCCTCCGACGAGCCGAGCGCCCTCAATCACGCTCGGCGACTTCGCCGAGGCCATGAGACAGCGTGGAAAGGAAGCCTCAGGTGTTCATCGAAATCCCGAGCGAACTCGAAGCCGCTCTGCTCGACCTTCCTCTCCCGGAATGGGAGCTGAACGGTCCGTTTCTGGCGAAGTCCACCGTGAAGCGGTACCGGACCGAGCTGACGGCCACCCCGCGGTTCGAGGAGACCGCCGCGGCGCTGCGCCGCACGCTGACCGGAAAGGGCGGCGGGTACGCCGTGCTGCGCCTGGGGAACCTCGCCAAGGCGCTGGGCACTGACGATGACCGGTTCCTGCGGATCGCGACGGGCTTCGCGGCCGAGGTGGCGGTCCCCTTCTCCCCCTTCCCGCGGTGGCCTCTCTGGAAGGACATCGGGGTCAAGGTCGATAAGGACCCCGGCAAGTCCAGCGGCATTGGGTACAACGCCTTCCACATGGACCTGGTGAACGCGACCATGCCCCCGGACTTCACCACGCTCCTGTGCGTTCGCCCTGACCCGCTTGGTGGCGGCCCCACCATCCTCTCCGACGCCCACGCTGCGGTGGCGCGCCTGCCGGAGGACTGCCGTTCCCTGCTCGCCGAGTCGGCCTACCACTACGGGACCTTCTTCGACTTGTTCGGCGTCGGCGAGGAGTGCAAGCCGTTTCCGATCCTGGACGGCTCCGACCCGGGCAAGGGGTTCGTCCGGTTCACCGCCAAGATGCTGGAGCGGTCCGAACTCAGCCCGGCGTACGCCGAAGCTGCCCGGGAACTCGCCGGGGAACTGGTCCGGGGGCAGGTCTCCTTCATGCTCCGGCACGGGGACTACCTCATCGTGAACCAGCGCCGCTTCCTGCACGGTCGGGATGCGCTCCACAGTGGCCAGGAGTCCGTCCCGGTCGCCGACCGGCGGCTGCTCCTCCAGCTCTTCCTGGGCGCGGGGGCCGGCGACGGCTCGGCCGCATAGTCGGCCGACGGCACCGATGGCTTACCCAGCTCCGCCCCCGCGGGCCCTGTCCCCGAGCGCGCGGCACGGCAGCGGGGCGGGGCCCGGTCGGGCACCCCCAGAAACGGTTGCACCGGGCTCGCCGGGCCCGTGCGCGGGGTCAGATGCGGGAGTTGCGCAGCGACTGCCACACAGCGCCGGCCAGCGCCCGCGTCGCCCGAGGGACCGACAGATGCTCGTGCTCGCGGTACAGGGCCCAGTTGTACTGCACGAGGGACAGCTTATTGGAGGACAGCGAGCCCGCCTGGTGGGCCCGGTACACCGCCAGCGGCTCGGCCAGGCCCCGGGCGTCAGCACCGTCACGCATGATCGACAGCCACAGCGCGTAGTCCTGGCGCTTGCGCATCTCCGGCATCAGCCTCGTGCCCAGGACGTTGCGGTCGTACATGGCGGTGAGAGCACCGATGTGGTCTCGGACCAGCATCGCGCGATAGTCCACGTGCGCCCGTGCGGGGATCACCCGTCCGTTCGGCACCCAGTCGGTGCTATCGCCGGCGTAGTCGGCATCCATCTTGAAGTACGAGGTGAACGTCAAAGGCGCATCACCCTCCGCGGCGAAGGCCAACTGCTTCTCGGTCTTCTCCGGCAGCCACATGTCGTCCGAATCGAGGAACGCCACATAGTCTCCGCGAGCCCGCTGAATCGCGAGGTTGCGGGCCCGGCCCGCACCGCCCCGCTCGGGCGCCGACTCCGGCAGAACGCGCTCGTCCTGGGCGGCGAACTCGCGCAGCAGGTCCATTGAGCCGTCGGAGGACTGGTCGTCGGTGACCAGCAGCTCCACGTCGCTGTGTGTTTGCGTGAGCACCGATCGGACGGCCGCACCGAGGGTGGCCGCCGAGTTGTAGACGGGCATCACGACAGACACCAGAGGCACAGCACATCTCCTTGCCAGATCAGGAACGACGGTCCATTCAAGCACCGCAACCGAGTAGGAGCCGACATGCAGATAGTCGTCGCTGGTCAGGGCTACGTAGGGCTTCCGCTGGCCGTGCGCGCAGCGGAGGTGGGGCACCGCGTGATCGGCTACGACGTGGACGCTCACCGGGTCCAGCAGCTCACCGCCGGCCACTCCTACGTCGAGGACGTGGCCTCCTCCCGGCTGCGCGCCCTGCTGGACTCCGGGGACTACTTGGCGACCACCGACGCTTCCGCTCTGGCCGGCTTCGACATCGCGGTGATCACCGTGCCGACACCGCTGCGGGACGGCGTGCCCGACCTGTCCTACATCGAGACCTGAGCGCGGACCCTGGGCGAGCACCTGCGCCCCGGCGCGACCGTGGTTCTGGAGTCCACGACCTACCCCGGCTGCACCGAGGAGCTGCTGGTGCCGATCCTGGAGAAGGCGACGGGCCTGCGGGCTGGGGAGGACTTCCTGGCCGGGTTCAGTCCCGAGCGCATCGCTCCGGGGAACAAGCGGTGGTCGTTCGACGGGACACCGAAGGTGGTGTCCGGGATCGACGCCAGGTCTCTCGACGTGATCAAGGGCTTCTACGACGGCATCTTCCAGACCACGGTGCCGGTGTCCGGGCCCAAGGTCGCCGAGCTGGCGAAGCTGCTGGAGAACACCTTCCGGCTGGTCAACATCTCGCTCGTGAACGAGTTGGCGACGCTGGCGGCGCCCCTCGGCGTGAACGTCTGGGAGGCGATCGACGCCGCCGCCACCAAGCCCTTTGGCTTCACGCGGTTCACCCCGGGGCCGGGAGTCGGCGGGCACTGCCTGCCCGTCGATCCGCTGTTCCTCTCGTGGAAGGTCGAGCAGGAGCTGGGGGTCCCTTTCCGGTTCGTGGACCTCGCCGACGACGTGAACCGGCACATGCCCGACTACGTCGTCCGGCGCGTCGCGGCCGGCCTCGGCAAGCGCGGCCTGCCCGTGAAGGGATCGCGCGTCTTGCTGCTCGGCCTGACCTACAAGTACAACGCCACCGACCTGCGCAACTCCCCTTCAGCGCGGGTCGCGGAACTGCTCACCGGCCTCGGCGCGGAGGTCCGCGGCGCCGACCCGAACGTCCCAGCGGGCGACATCGGCAAGCTGAACGTGCCCCGGGTCGATGCGAGCCCGCAGGAGGTAGCAGCCGCTGATGCCGTGGTGCTCCTCATGGACCACACCCGGTTCGACCTCGCGATGATCGAGAAGAACGCGTCGTACGTTCTCGACTGCCGCAACCGCCTGTCCGGGGCGAACGTCGAGACCCTGTAGCTCCCCGAACTCCCCCGCCTGCCGATGACCTCAACCCCAGGAGTTCCCTTGTGCGACGAATGGGAGCATGCCCACACGGACTACACCAGACCCGTGCAGCGTCCGGCCCCCGCCTCGCTGGCCGAGAGCGAAGACGACTGGCGCCGCTACCTGGAAGGTGACACCCCCAACGGCTGGATGATCCAGCGCAGCGCGATGACCGAAGCGCTCGCCAGCGGCCGGCCCATGTACCTCTTGCACACCACCAAGGACATCGCCGCCATCCGCACCAGCGGTGAGCTGTACGTCTCCACCGGATGCCTGGTCGGAGCCCTGTACTGCTCCCCACTCGCCCGTCAGCGCGAGGGATGGCGCCCGCACAACCTCGGCGCCTACCTTATGCAGACGAAGCCCAGCACCACGCCCATGATCTTCGAGGTCATCCCGGACGCTCCGATCCCCACCAAGGGCGTGGACTACCTGCACCTCGGTGCCATCCACCTGCGCACCTACCTGCGCTACCAGAGCCTTCTCACCCGGGCCGAAAACGACCAGCTTGACCGCGCCGTGCGGGCCGGGCTGAGCGCCGCGGCCGTGTTCCTCGACACGGCCCTGCGTAACGCAGCCGGCAGCGCCACGGCGGCTCGCGAGTTCATCGACCAGTTGGCCGCTGCTGTACCCGCCGTGCCGTTCCTCGGCTACCTCTACTTCGAGGTGCTGTCCGAGTACCTGATGCTGCACTCCACGACTCCAGAGACCAAGAAGTACGCCCAGGTCGGGGAGCTGAACAACTGGCTGTACAAGAGGCTTGCGTTCGCCGCCGTGGACGGCATGCACCAGTTGTTCGACCTGGCCCGCTTCCATCCGCGCCACCAGCAGCTCGTCCAGCTCATCGACGGCGTGGAACCGGCTCTCGCCCCTGGAGTCGCCGAGTACGTACGGAGGCGGCTGTCCCACCTGTTCGCCCGGACCGCGCTACACCCGTCTCAGGACACGGCATCGGTGACCTTCCAGGGCGCTGATCTCAGCACGCTCCGGCACGTCGCGCCGGGACTGATCGGTCAGATGTTCTTCCGCGAGCTCCGGTACATGCAGCGCTACCGGCAGCTCTACCACTGCTTCGAGAAGGCCAAGGCACTGGAGGCATGGGCCTACTGGAACCACGAGCGCATTCCCACACCCTTCAACGGCATCCTCCCCAAGGGCGAGATCGGCATACACCCCGTCTACCCCCGGTCGGCCGTCAGGGTATGGACGGCCAAGCGGGACAGCAACGGCTTCCTGCACCCGGCCCAGGAGGTCACCGCCGTCTTCACACCCCACCTGGCGTCATGGTGGGCGCCACCTCGTCATCGTGAGTGGAAGACCACCCCCGACCCTCTCCCCGCCCACCAGACCCCCGTCGAGGGGATCTCCGCATGACCATGAAGCCCCTGGCCATCCTCACCGGCATCAACCGCGCGTCCGTGCCTTCGTCCGGGAGCCTGAACCTCGTCAACGACCTCTACCCCGCCATTCCCGACGCCCATACGATCTACCTCGGCAGGACACCGATCGATCAGGCATGGAAAGCCGCGTTCGATCACCTGATCCCCCTCTCCACGACGAAACGCCCCCAGGGGCCCGGCTTCGACGACTACGTGGACGAGCTGACGCGAGAGGTCGGGGCACTCATCGAACAGCTCCGGCCGGACGCCATCCACGCCCAGAACATCGGGTTCGCGCTTAGCCTGGCCCTAAGCCGCACCGCCGGCAGCATCCCGGTCATCTCGATCGCCCACGGCCCTGAAGTGATGGCGGCCGAGCGCAACGCGACGGAACACGCGGCCATGCTCGAAGTCGCCGCCGCCAGTGCCGCGATCGTCACCCCGACCTCCGTCCTCGCCGACCACATCGACCGCCTCACCGGGCGCCGGTTCACCGATCGCATCACCGTCATCCCGTGGGGCATCCGTCTGGCCGGTGCCCAGGTGCGCGATCGGCCGTCCGCAGGGACCGGGTCCCTGTCTCTGGTGCACGCCGGTCGCCTGGACGACAACAAGTCCACGATCACAGCCGTCGAAGCCCTCGCCCACACCGATCAGCCCCACTGCCTGACCGTGATCGGCAATGGGCCCCTGCGGGAGCATCTGGAACAACGAGCTGTCGCACTGGGCCTGCGGGACCGGGTCCACTTCGAGCGATACCTGCCCCGTGCTGAGCTGTGGGGCCGCCTGCCGAACTTCGATGCCTTCGTGTTCACTACCAGAGGTCTGGAGGCTTTCGGGCTCGTCCTCATCGAGGCCCAGGCTCACGGACTCCCCGTCGTCTACTCCGATCTCCCCGGCGTGAAGGGAATCCTCGGGAACGCCGGCACGGCCTACACCCCCGGCGATCCGCACTCGCTGGCCGTGGCCCTGGACGGGCTGGGCCAAGATCCCAACCGCCGAGCCGCCCTCGCCCGTGCGTCCGTACGCAACGCGCACCGATACGACATCGCGTTCACCGCCCGTCAGCTTCACGAACTGACACTGTGCGTCATCAGGACGGGACACTGATCGGCCGAGGGGTGTAACGCCTGGCGGCATGAATCCGTCCATAAGGCGAGGCCAGCGGCGGACGACCTGATGTATCGCCGCCGGGAGGACTCACACTGTGCAGACTCCAGTCCGCGAGGACGACGATCAGATGAAACTCGCGCTGTTCGCTGACCTGTTCACCGAATCCGGTGACCTGCCGCGCCGCCCGACGAGGACGAGCCGGAGCTGAGCCTCACCCACGTGTGGATCGTGGCGGCCGAGATCAAGGTCAAAGAGCGCGTCGCCAAGGTCACGGACTTCCGCGGCTCCTTCACCACCGTCGCGGGCAGGCGCGTCGATGCCTTGGAGGTCTACTGCCGGGCCTGCCGCCGCCCCTATGAGGATGTCGCTGACGCCGACTGCGAAGCGGTGCTCGACATCCGGCACCTGATCGGCGGAGACCAGACCCAGCGGGCGAAGCGCAAGAGGCCGGCCCCGCCGCCGAACGCCCACCTCGTCCCCGGCGGCCGGATCGAGCGGCGCGGTATCGGCGCGTACGTCGTCGGCATCTCCCGGCCGCGGTAGCCGAGCATGCCTCTCTTCCTCGCGGACCTCACCCTGGGTGGGATCTCCTCCGGCCTCACCTACGCCTTCACCGGGCATCCGCAGCTCGCTGCCGCTGTCGGCGCGCTGGCGGCCGTCGCCACCTGGCTGGGTGCCGCCTCCGTGATCTTCGGACCACCCCCGCATGCGCGGGGATGACTCGGGCCTTCAGCTCGCGGTGGACGTTGGCGAGGGACCACCCCCGCATGCGCGGGGATGACGACAAGAGCCGCAACGGCGGCGGCTCGGAGCCGGGACCACCCCCGCATGCGCGGGGATGACTCGGGCCTTCAGCTCGCGGTGGACGTTGGCGAGGGACCACCCCCGCATGCGCGGGGATGACCGGCAGCACCGTGCGAGTGGCGGCCTCGTACCGGGACCACCCCCGCATGCGCGGGGATGACCCTAGCTGACCTGGGGATTCACAAGCGCACAGGGGCAGTTTCATTCGGTTGCAAGCGGAGACGTGCCAACGGCGCACCTCCGAGGATAGTGGGCCCCTCAGCCTCCAAACTGGCCCTCGCGCGCACGGTGAGGTGCGACCAGTACTCCCACCGCCAGTCGGTGCTCACCGCGGTGAGAGGCCGAGCGCGGCGTGTGCGTCATCCAGGATCCTGCCGATGGCGGAAGCGGCGCGGCGGGCCCGCGTGGCATCGCCGGTCTCGGCGGTGTCCTCCCAGTGACGGAACTCCTTCGCGAGTTCCGGCTGCCGCTGGATGTGGACGTAGACGGCCCACTGGGCGATGAACCGCTGGAGGGGGGAAAGATCGGAAGCCTGGCGGGACTGATCGGCGGCCTGGCCCAGTTCCCGCGTGAAGGAGGGCAACACGGCGGGTGCGATCTGTGCCACGGCCTGACGGAGCGCGGTGACGGTGGCAGGTGGCCGAGGGATGAGTGGCTGCCCGGCACTGGAGGTTGTCATCGCTGCTCCCATGGGCGAGATTCTTCTCCCTGGGAGCAGCGCATCGAGTGCGGGTTCGACTACATCGCCCGAACGAGTGAGGACGCGGCTCGCAGCTTCCAGCGTGGGCGACGCCGATGGGGCAGGAACCGCCGTCGGACGCGGCACTGAACCGGACGGGTCGCTGAACTTTCGCCCGCACCACCCGCACTCGCGTGCCCCGGGTCGCTCACGGCAGGAGAAGCCGGGCCCCCGGCCCGACCGACCGGGCCACCCAGGCCAGGGGAAGCCCGGGCCCGCCCCCGCCCAGCCGGGGCCGCCCGCGATCTCGGCGGCAGGACTGCCCGGAACCAGGGGCTCCGGGTCTGCGCGGGGGACGCGTTACCGTGGCCCGGTGAGCGAGACCACCACCCTCCAGCACCGGATCGACGGCCCCGAGGACAACCCCGGCGCCCCGGTCCTCGTGCTCGGCCCCTCGCTGGGGACCACCTGGCACATGTGGGACCGGCAGATACCCGCGCTGTCCCGGCGCTGGCGCGTGCTGCGCTACGACCTGCCGGGACACGGCGGCTCGCCCGCCCGGCCCGCGTCCGCCGTCGAAGACCTCGCGGACCGGCTGCTGGCGACGCTGGACCTGCTCGGCGTCGACCGGTTCCACTACGCGGGCTGCTCCCTCGGCGCGGCGGTCGGGATCGACCTCGCGCTGCGGCACCCGCAGCGGGTCGCCGGGCTTGCCCTGGTGTCGGCCGCGCCCCGGTTCGGCAGCGCCGACGCCTACCGGCAGCGCGGCGTCATGGTCCGGGCCAACGGGCTCGACCCGATCGCGACCGCCGTGCCCGAGCGGTGGTTCACGCCCGCCTTCGTCGCCGCTCAGCCCGCCATCGCCGACTGGGCCGTGCGTATGGT
Source organism: Streptomyces sp. B1866 (assembly GCF_031932565.1). Classification (NCBI taxonomy): domain Bacteria; kingdom Bacillati; phylum Actinomycetota; class Actinomycetes; order Kitasatosporales; family Streptomycetaceae; genus Streptomyces; species Streptomyces sp. B1866. The sequence goes on along the minus strand of NZ_JAVSCF010000111.1, from coordinate 918 downwards.
CCGTACCACCGAACCGGGCTGCTACATCGCCGCCTGCGAGGCCCTGGCCGACTTCGACGCCACCGGCGGCCTGGCCCGCGTCGGCGTGCCCACGCTCGTCCTGGCGGGCGCCGAGGACCAGGTGACGCCGCCCGCCGACGCCCGGGTGCTGGTCGCGGGCATTCCCGACGCCCGCCTGGCGCTGGTGCCCGGAGCAGCCCACCTGGCGCCCATCGAGCAGCCCGCGGCCGTCACCGACCTGCTGGCCCGGCACTTCGCCGCCGCCGAGCGGTCCGCCGGGCCCGGCCCGGCCCGCGCGTCCGGCGCCCCGCGTCCGGCCGTACCGCCGCAGCCGCCCGCGCAGGCCCAGGCCGCCCCGGCCGCCGCGCCGCCCGTCGTACCCGTCGCCGAGCTGGGCCCCGCCGAGCGGCCCGGGCCGGGCGCGGACACGCGCGCCGAGCAGTACGAGCGGGGCATGCGGGTGCGCCGCCAGGTGCTCGGCGACGCGCACGTGGACCGGGTGACGGCGGACGCCGACGACGTCACCGCCGACTTCCAGGACCTCGTCACCCGCTACGCGTGGGGCGACGTGTGGTCCCGGCCCGGCATCGACCGGCGCACCCGCAGCGTCGTCACCCTCACCGCGCTGGCCTCCCGGGGCCACCTGGAGGAGCTGGCCCTGCACACGCGGGCCGCGCTGCGCAACGGGCTGACGCCCGCCGAGATCACCGAGGTGCTGCTGCACACGGCCGTCTACTGCGGCGTACCGGCCGCGAGCTCGGCGTTCGCCGTGGCGCAGGGCGTGATCCGGGAGGAGACCGCGCCGGAGGGGTAGCGCCGCCGCCCGTCCCGAGGGGCACGGCCGGGCGTGTCCTCCCGGCCCACCGGCCGCACGCGCGTGCGCGGGCCCGCGGTCCGGGGCGGCGCGCGCCGCAGGGC
>NZ_JAVSCF010000110.1:0-19846 GCF_031932565.1 Streptomyces sp. B1866 | reverse complement strand
CGGGGCCGCCGGCCGCCCACGCGCCGGCGGCCCCGCCACGTCCGCGGCGGCGCGCCGCTCCGGCCGGCCCGCCGGTCAGGCCTTGCGCGCCACGCCGCCGTACACGTCCGTCTTCTCCGGCGAGGTGCCCGGCTCCGGCCGCCACAGCGGACAGGACACGATCCCGGGCTCCAGCAGCTCCAGGCCCTCGTAGTAGCGCGCGATCTGCTCGGGGCTGCGCAGCACGTAGGGCACCGCGCCGGTGTCGTCGTAGCCCTGCTGGGCATCCTGCAGCGCCTGGTCGGTGTCGGTGCTGTCGTAGTGCACGAAGTAGCTGCCGGAGGGCAGCTCGTCCTGCAGGCGCCGCACGATCGCGCGGGCCTCGTCGTAGTCCTGGATGTGCCCCAGGATGCCCATGAGCATCAGCGCCACCGGCTGGGTGAAGTCCAGGGTCTTCCGGGCCGCCTCGATGATCTTCTCGGGATCGTGCAGGTCGGCGTCGATGTAGTCGGTGACGCCCTCGGGCGTGCTGGTGAGCAGGGCCTGGGCGTGCCGCAGCACCAGCGGGTCGTTGTCGACGTAGACGATCTTGGACTCCGGGGCCAGCCGCTGCGCGACCTGGTGGGTGTTGTCGTACGTCGGCAGGCCGGTGCCGATGTCCAGGAACTGGCGGATGCCGCACTCCCCGGCCACGAAGGTCACCGTGCGGATGAGGTACGCGCGGGAGGCGCGGGCCATGTCCTCGATGTTCGGGGCGATCTCGCGGTAGGCGTCCCCGGCCTCGCGGTCGACCTCGTAGTTGTCCTNGTAGGCGTCCCCGGCCTCGCGGTCGACCTCGTAGTTGTCCTTGCCGCCCATCCAGTAGTTCCAGATCCGGGCCGAGTGCGGCACCGTGGTGTCGATCTTCGCCAGCGCCTGCTGGTCGGGTGTGGACGAGGCATCTGACATGCGCATACTCCTGACGTACGGTCGCGTTCGCCGTGCTCGTGGGCCACTAACCTACCGTCAGCGACCCGTGTTCTCCTCGCGGTTGGCGCGTGAGGAGACAGGCGCGCGGATGCGCGGGAAGCGTGCGCCGCCCACCTGGTCGCCGCGCGGGCGCGAGGGACCCTGGCGCGCGGCCGCCCGGCGCGTCGGCGCCGGGGCCGGCGCCAGGCACACCGTCTCCGGCAGCCGCGGCGGCTCCTCGCCCAGCGTCCACACCGGGACGTGGTGGGCGAGGGTGCGCAGGGCCCGCTCGTACGCGCCGGCGGCGGCCTCGGCCTCCTGCGGGTCCGGCGCCCGGCCGCCGCGCGCGGCGAGCCGCTCCCGCAGCACCGCCGCGGGCGCGGTCAGGTGGACGAAAGCGCCGTCCCGGGCGGCCACCGCCTCGGCGAAGTCGAACGCCTCGATCCACGTCAGCCGCGACCGCCCGCGCCGCAGCGGCCCGTACACCAGCTCGCCGAGGAACCCGCTGTCCAGCGCCAGCCGCCCGGGCTGCGCCAGCAGTTCGTGGTAGGGCCGGACCGGGTCCAGGTGCGGCAGGTCCCGCGGCGGGCGCCGCAGGGTGAACCCGTGCTGGCGCGCCAGCCGGGCCAGCAGGCCGCTCCTGGCCACCCCGTCACAGGCCTCGACGACCAGGGTGCGGTACCTGGCCAGTGCCTGCGGGGAACTCGTCCGCCGGACCCCGTCGCCGGGGCGGCCGGCCTGGCCGGCCCCGCGCGGGTCCTCGCGCATCTGCTGTCCTTCCGCGACGAATCCCGCGCTGCCACGACGATCCCGCGACGGGCGGGCGCCGCCCGCCGCGGGACCTACAGTGTGCGGTGCGCCGGCGCACGGGGGGAGTGCGGAAGGAGGTTGTTCGGTTGTGCGCGCGTAGTGGTTCGCCGGTGCACCCCGGGGTACGCACCAGAGGCACACGGGGGGCGCACTCAGCTGATCAGGAAGTCCGCGCCGCCCGCCTTCGCGGCCTCCAGGAAAGAGGCGACCTCCGGACGCGTGTAGACCAGGGCCGGGCCGTGCGGGTCGGTGGACTGGCGGAAGGCCACCCGGCCGTCCGGCAGCTTCTTGACCTCCACGCACGTGCCGCCGTTGGTCCCGCTCCACGGCTTCTCCCACCCGTCCGCGCCCAGGTCGGTGGCCGGCATGCCGCTGTATATGGGACCGGTCATGTCAGGAACTCCTTACGTGCTTCTTCCAGGATCGCCCTGGTCTCGCTGATCGGCGCGGCCTGGACGGCCATCCGGTCGAGGACTTCGAGGTAGGAGACGACGGCGGCGGGCTGGTCGGCGTAGACCGCGCCGGTGAGCGTCTCGGCGTAGACGATGTCGGGCAGCTCGGAGAACCCGAACCGGAAGTAGTGGAACGGCCCGAAGGCGCCCGGGTGCGGCCCCGCCGCGAAGGGGATGACCTGCAGCCGCACCTTCGGCAGCGTGTCCAGCGCGTCGAGCAGGTGGTCGAGCTGGCGGCGCATCACCTGCGGCCCGCCGACCGGGCGGCGCAGCACCGTCTCGTCCAGCAGCGTCCACACCGCGGGCGAGTCGGGCTTGGACAGCAGGTCCTGCCGCCTGACGCGCAGTTCGACGCGGCGGCGCAGCTCCTCGGACGCGTCGTTGGGGAAGCCCACCCGCAGCAGCGCGCGGGCGTAGTCCGGCGTCTGCAGCAGTCCCGGCACGTAGTGCGGCTCGTACGCGCGGATGACCGTGGCCTCGCTCTCCAGGCTCACGTAGGCGCTGAACCACTCCGGCAGGACGTCGCGGAACTGGTGCCACCAGCCGGGCTGGTTGGCCTCCCGGGCCAGATCGAGGAACTCCTCGCACTCGGAGTCCGCGACGCCGTAGTGCCGCAGCAGCTCGCGCACGTACGGGACCTTGAGCCCGACCTCGGCCTTCTCCATCCGGCGCACCGTCAGCGCGGTGACCTCGATGGCCTGCGCCGCCTCCTCGAACGAGACGCCCGCCGCCTCACGCAGCTGCCGCAAACGCCTGCCGAGGACCATGCGCAAAACGGTCGGTGCGGCGCTCGATGCCCGTGCCTCGCTCACGCCCTGCCTCCCACCGGACGACTGTCACAGCGTCGAAGTGTGCCATGCCGCTGTCGACAGATACAGAGCGATGGGATCGGTTTGAAATTATCAGAACGAAGCTTGCGGGTTGCGTGTGTCGGCGTCCATAGTAGGCGAGTGACCCATCTCACCTTCCGCGGTGGAGGCTCCCAACCTCCCTTTAGCACATCTCCGTTGAGGTGTCCCGGCGGTCGGCCGGCACCCGTTTCCGGGGACGGCGTCCGGCGCCATCGCGCCGCGTCGCCCCACCGGTGGCGCGGGCCGCGGCGTGACGACGGGACGGCGACCCCGCGGGGCGCGAGTGTCAGGTGGTCACGATGACGAACGGACAAGCAAGGAGCGGGCGCGATGGTTCACGCGGCGCCAACAGCGCACTGGCGGCTGCCCTCAAGGAGGCCGGCTGCTCGTACGCCTCACTCGCCCACCGGGTCAACGAACTGGGCCGGCGGCAGGGACTGGAATCCAACTACGACAAGGCGTCCGTCACCCGCTGGCTGCACGGGGGACAGCCACGCGGGACGACGCCCGAGCTCATCGCCGCGGTGCTCTCGCAGCGGCTCAGCCGGCCGGTGGCGCCCGCCGACCTCGGCTTCGTCGCCGACCGGCAGCGCCCCGTGGCCGCGCGAGCGCTGGTCTACAGCGACGACGTAAGCGAGACCTTGCACACGCTCGCGGAGCTAGGCTCCACCGACATATCCCGCCGCAGCATGCTCGGCTCGGTCCCCTTCGTCGCCGGCGCGCTGATGAACCCCCAGCGCGAGTGGCTGCTGTGGCTGGTGGAGAACCAGGAGGCCGGCCGGCTGGAGCCGGTCTCCGGCGCCGGCCGCGTGGAGCAGGTGCACGCGGCGATCACCATGTTCGACGAGATGGACAACCGCTTCGGCGGCGGCCAGGTGCGCGCCAGCATCGTGCTGTACCTGTCCACCGAGGTCATCCCCATGCTCCAGCAGCGCGGCACCGGGCAGCAGGAGCGGCGGCAGCTGTTCACCGCGGCCGCCAAGCTGGCCGCCACGGCCGGCTGGAGCAGCTACGACAACGCCGAGTACGGCCTGGCCCAGCGCTACATGACGCAGGCTCTGCGGCTGTGCGCCGAGGGCGGCGACCGGGTCCTGGGCGGCCAGATCCTGGCCGGCCTGTCCCACCTGGCCACCAACCTCGGCCAGCCGCAGGCGGGCGTGGAGCTGGCCCGGGTCGGCATCGCCACGGCCCGGCACTCGGGCAGCCCCCTGGGGCTGATGCGCCTGCACGCCATGGCCGCCCGCGGCCACGCGGCCCTGAACGACGCGGCGGGCACCACCGCCGCGCTGCGCGCCGCCGACGCCGAACTGGCCAAGAGCCAGGGCGCGGACCAGGAATCCCCCTGGGTGCGCTACCTGGACCACCACTACCTGCAGGCCGAGGCCGCTTTGTGCTTCCGGGACCTCGGCAACGCGGCGGCGGCCGAGCGCGCGGCCGGCGAGTCGGTGCGCAACAACGCCGACCGGCGCCGCCGGCAGGCCATCAGCCGGTCCGTGCTGGCCACCGCGTACCTCCAGCAGGACCGGCTCGACGAGGCGATGGGCACCGCCGAGGAGGCGCTGGACACGCTCAGCGGCGTGCACAGCGAGCGCTCGGTGCAGGCGCTGCGGGACTTCCGCAGACGGCTGGTGCCCTGTCGCGACGAGCCCGTGGTGCGCCGCTTCGAGCAGCGGTCCCGGCCGGTGCTCGGCATGGCGGTGTGACCGCCTGAAAGCCCGCCGGCCCCGAGCTTTGGCCTCTGCCTCGGGGCCGGCGCAGGGCCCCGGCCCGCCCGGACCGACCAGCCAGCCGGTCCGGGCGGGCGGGAGCCGCCTCCCGTCCGCCGCGCGGACCCGTCCCGCCGCCCCGGGCGCTTCCGCCTGCCCTGCCGCCCGCGTCCCGCGCGGCGGGCGCCTACCCCGCTGCCCGTCCGGCCGCCGGGTCAGTAGCCCTCGGCCGACGGGGCGTTCTGGGCCCGGTCCACCGGCAGGTGCGCGCCGGAGATGCCGCTGGACGCGTCCGACAGCAGGAACACCACCACGCGGGCCACCTCCTGCGGCGCCACCAGCTCTCCCCGCGGGACCTCGGCCGCGAAGCGCGCGAACGCCTCGGGCGACTCCCGGCGCATACGGTCCCAGCGCTTGCCCGGGATCAGCATGGAGCCGGGCGAGACGGCGTTCACCCGGATGCCGTCCGCGCCCAGCTCGCGGGCCAGGGACGCCGCGAGGTGGATCTGGGCGGCCTTCGCCGCCCCGTACTGCGCCTGCGGCCCCGGCTTCCAGCCGGAGATCGACGCGATGACCACCACCGACCCGCCGCCCGCCGCGCGCAGGTGCGGCACGGCGGCCCGCACCAGCCGCACGGTGTGCCCGACGTTCAGCTCCCAGGTCGCGGCCCAGTCCCGGGCGTCCGCGCGCTCCAGGTCGCCGCCGCGGGCGCCGCCGGCGCAGGCCACCACCCCGTCCAGTCCGCCGAAACGTATCCCCGCCGCGTCCGCGAACTCCTCCAGGCGGTCCGGCCCGGTCACGTCGAGCGCGCGTGTGAACACCGGCCCGTGCCCCTGCGCCGCCACCGACGCCGCCAGCCGCTCCAGGCCGTCCGTCGTCCGCGCGCAGGTGGCCACCCGCGCGCCCTCGGCGGCCAGCAGCCGCACGATCTGCTCGCCCAGTCCCCGGGTGCCCCCGGTGACCAGCACCCGCTTGCCGTTCACCCCGGACCGTCCCGCCGCGCCGGGGGTCTCCCGGCCGCGGTCCTCACTCCCGCTTGTCACGTCCGGACCGTACAGCCCGAACCACTACGCCCGTACAACCGGACAACCCCAATGCCCTCTCGCCCGCCGGACGGCCCAACCGTTTGTCTACATGAGCGGCGACTGACGCATGCCCGCTGCCTGTCGAAGGAGGACCATGTCGGTATCCAGCGCGCACCGCCACCGGGCCGTCTCCCTCGGCGGCGGCCGGCGCGAGCGGATCGGCCACCAGGCGCTGATCATCCGCTACCCGCACCAGTGCCGCGCGGTCAGCCGACGGAAAGCGCTTACCCGTTCGTCAGCTCCTCAACCACCCGGCCGGCCGGCACCCCGCCGCCGACCGGGGTTCGCCGCGGCGGGCCGCTTCCGGCCGGCCGCCACGGCCGCCGCTGCCGGACGATGACGAGGAAGTCCCCGATGCCCCCAACCTCCCGGCGCGTGGCCGCCGCACCCCGACCGTGCCGGTTAGCGGACCACGGCCGCCCTCCCCGCCCGACGCCAGCGGGGAGAGCGCGATGATCTCAGTGGAGTCCCGCCGCGCGGTGCGGACCGGGTTCCCCGCTCGCCCCGACCGCGCCGCGGCCGTCCGCCGGATGGTCACCGGCTGGCTCACCGCCTGGCAGCTCGACCACGTCGCGGAGGTCGCCACCCTCGCCGCGAACGAGCTGTTCGCCAACGCCGTCGAGCACGGCAGCGCGGGCCCGGAGGACACCGTCGTGGTGTCCGTGGAGGCGAACGAGCGCGAGGTGCGGGTGGAGGTCATCGACTCCTCACCCGCCCGCCCCGCGCCGCGCAGGGCCGGCGAGAGCGAGGAGTCCGGGCGCGGTCTGGCGATCGTGGACACCCTGGCCGCCGCCTGGGGCACCGAGCAGCCCGCGCCGGGCGGCACGGGCAAGAAGGTGTGGTTCACCCTGCGGCTGGAGGAGGAGCGGTGACCGGCGCCCGGGGCGCGGCGGGCACCGCGGAGGGGCGACCGGGCGCGCGGGGCTTCGACGCGGCCGAGTGGCTCCTGGCGGCCAGCGACGAGCCGGGCGAGGTGCGGCTGCGGTGGGCCAGCGGCGACGGCCTGGCCGACCTGCCGGTCGGCCGCGCCTTCGACCTGGTGCGGATGACCGACGACCTCGGCACGGCGGTGATCCAGGCGCTGCACCGGCGGGACGCGGCCGTCGGCCCGGTGATGCTGGCCACCGCCAGCCACGTGGTGTCCTTCCTGGTGCCGCCCGGCGCCGCGGACCAGTGGCGGCGGTGGCTCGCGGGCACGCCGTACGAGCGGCGGCGCACCGTCGCGGCGGCCGGACCCGGCCGCGTCCTGCGCTGCCCGCGGCCCGGCACGGTGCGCGCGGGCCACGTGTGGCTGGTGCAGCCGGCCGGGCGGCTCACCGACAGCTCGGCGCTGCGCGCCGCCCTGCGCGACAGCGCCGACCCCGCCGGTCCGGCCGCCGGCTACCCGCTGTCCGAGGCGCCCTCGCGCTGACCGTCCGGCCCGGCGGCCGCCGCGGCCGGGCCCGCCAGCGGGAAGCCCAGCGCCCGCGCGGCGTCCTCCGGGGTGGGCTGCGCCCAGCGGGTCGCCACGTCCTGCGCCGAGGAGAACGAGCGGGTCTCGGCCAGGTCCAGGTAGAGCGTGCCCGCCAGGTGGTCCGTCTCGTGCTGCACGATCCGCGCGGGCCACCCGGCGAACTCCTCGTCCAGCTCCCGGCCCCGCTCGTCCAGTCCGCGCAGCCGCACCCGCTCGTACCGGCCGACCACCGCCTGCCAGCCCGGCACGCTCAGGCAGCCCTCGAAGAACGCCGCCCGCCGCCCGCCCACCGGCTCGTACGACGGGTTGACCAGCACCCGGAAGGGCTGCGGCACCCGGCCCCGGGCCGCCCGCACCGGCTCCGGCACCTCCGCCGGGTCCTCGATGACCGCGATCCGCAGCGGGACGCCCACCTGCGGTGCGGCCAGACCCACCCCCGGGGCGGCGTGCATGGTCTCCCGCATCGCCCGCGCCAGGCGCGCCAGGCGCTCGTCGCCCAGCTGCCCGTCGTACGGGACGGCCGGCTGCCGCAGCACCGGGGCGCCCGCGAGGACGAGCGGGAGCGGGCGGGGGCCGTCGAGGAGTCCGTCGACGAGTCCTTCGAGGGCCTGGGTCGGCATAGTCGGCATGGGGACAGGGTCGCAAGAGCGATCACCGCGGGACAACAGCGATCAACGGCGGGACGGCGCGGCCGGGCCGCCGCGGCGGCGCGGGCGGGCGCGTGTCGCGCGGCCGCGCGCGGTTACCCGGACGGTCACCGAGTTCTCTGCCTCCGACAGGGGTGGGTCGTCATGCGCTACGACGTTCTGACAGGCCAGGTCCAGGCCCGCGCCCGGCTGCCCGACCGGCAGTCCGCCGAGCGGGCCGTGCGCGCCACGCTGGAGACGCTCGCCGAGCGGGTCCCGGACGGGGTGGCGGACCATGTGGCGGCGCAGCTGCCGGTCGAGGCGGGCGAGGCCCTGCGCCGCGTCACCGCGTCCCACGAGGGTTCGCCGCAGGCGCGGGCCTACCGGCGCGAGCACGGCGAGCGGTTCGGGCTCACCGGCTTCGCCGGGCGCGTCGCCTGGCGCACGGGCACCTCGGAGGAGGGCGCGCTGCGCGAGGCGGCCGCCGTGTTCGAGGTGCTGGACTCGGCGGTGAGCCCGGAGCTGATGCGGAAGGTGTACGCGGTGCTGCCGGACGACATCCGGGAGCTGCTGCCCCCGGGCCGGGCCCTGTCCCAGGAGGGGGCGCAGGGGCGGCGGGGGCTGCCTAGGCCGGGGCCGTCGGAGGGGCTTGCGGACCAGGGCCGCGTCGGGCGCGGGCACCGGCGCGGCCCGAGGCTGACGCGCCCGCCGCGCCCGGGCCCGGCCGCCGCGGCCGCGGGTGTGAGGAAACCCACGCCAGGAGTCAAGTCCCCCGGCACGCTCCGGGTTTGACGGCCGCGGGGCGCCGCGGCGGGAGCCGGGCGGCGCGACCGCGGCCGGGCGTCTGTGACGATGAGACGGCGCCGCCGCTTCCGCCGGCCGGCCGGCTCCGCGAGCGGGGCCTTCTCTCGTGTCCCCGAGCCCCCACCCGTGCCCGTGCCTTCTGCCTGCTCCGGCGTGCTGTCGCGCGCCCTCGCGACGACATCCGCCCCAGCGCCCCGCGTTCCCGGGCCGCGCGCCCGCTCCCGCCGTCCCGCACCGCCCGCTCCCGCCGCCGCGGCCGGGCCGGCGGAGGCGGCCGAGCCCGATCCGCCCGGACCGCCCGGCCCGGGACGCCCCGACCGGTCCCCCTGGCGGTGCCTGCGCCACCGCGGCATGCGGTGGTGGTCCGTGGCCAACCTGGTCTCCGGCGCCGGGACGTGGATGCAGCTGACCGTGCAGAACCTCCTGGTGCTGCACCTCACCGGCTCCGCCGCCGCCACCGGCCTGTCGCTGTCGGTACAGGCCGCGCCCGGGCTGCTGCTGGGCCTGGCGGGCGGCGCCGCCGTGGACGCCTGGCCGCGCAAGCTCACCGCCGCGGTGAGCCAGGCCGTGCTGGGGGCCGTGGCCTTCGCCACCGCCGCCCTGGTGGCGTGCGACCTGCTCACCATGCCGCTGCTCATGGTGCTGGCCGCGGTGACCGGCCTGGTCGCCACCGTCGACGCCCCGGCCTGCGCGCTGCTGGGCAACGACCTGGTGCCCGTCGGGGACGTGCCGTCCGCGATCGCCCTGGGCTCCGTGGTCAGCAGCGTGGGCCGGCTCGGCGGCGTGGCGCTGGCCGGTGTGGCCGTGGGCTGGTTCGGCACCGCCGCCGCGTACGCCGCCAACGGCCTGTCCTTCCTGTTCGTCGCCGCGGTCATCCCCTTCCTGCGGCCGCGCCGCGACGCACCCCCCGAGGCGCCTCACGGCCCGCCCGGCCCCGGGCCCGGGCGGCGGCGCCCGGGCCCGGGGGCCGGAACCGCCCGCGAGGGCCTGGCCTTCTTCCTGGGCCGGCCCCGGCTGGTGGCCCTGACCGCCGTCACCGCGGTGAGCGCCGTGTTCGGCCGCAACTACGGCCTCACCCTCGCCGTCCTGGTCACCGGCCCGCTGGCCGGCGGCCCGGGGCAGTTCGGCACCGTCTCCACCGTGCTCGCGGCCGGCGGCATCGCGGGCGCGGTGCTCGCCGGGCGGCTGCAACGGCCGTCCGTACGGCTCGTCGCGGCCCTGGCCGCCACCGGCGCGCTGCTCCAGGCCGGGGCCGGTCTGGCGCCCGGCGTGTGGTGGCTGGTGCTGCTGGTGGCCCCCATGGCCGTGGTGGAGTCGGTCTCCGACACCGCGGGCACCACGGTGCTCCAGACCGACCCGCCGCCGCACCTGCGCGGCCGGGTGCTGGGCGTGTGGCGCAGCGCGAGCACCGCGTGGGGCCTGGCGGGCCCGCCGCTGCTCGGCCTGCTGATGCAGGTGGCGGGCGCGCGCGGCGCGCTGGTCGCCGGGGGCCTGGTCATCGCGGGCACCATCGGCGCGGGCGCGCTGCACCACGCCCGCCGCGCCGCCCGCCCGGCGCCCGCGGCCGTACCCGCCCCGGCGCCTCACCCCGCCCCGGTCGGCGGGCCCGCCCCGGCGCCCGAACTGTCGGCCGTCTGACGCGGTTCCGCGCGGTCCCCGGCCCCGTCGGGAACCGCGCGGGCCGCGGCGGATCCACCGGCCCGGGAACGGCAAAGACAAGGATTGTCCTGATTGGTCCCTGTGGCGTGGGGTACTGGGGACGACGCCGCCCGTGCCTGTCCGGGCCGGCGGCGGCCATACCCGCGACCGCCCCCGCCACGCCGGGGGACCTTGCGAAAGGGGACCTTGCCATGCCCGACATCAGCCCTATCGACGCGCAGAAGGCCCTGAAGGGCGCCGGCTACCCGGCCACCAAGGACGATCTGGTCAAGCTGGCCAAGCAGAACAAGGCGGATAAAAAGGTGGTCGACACCATAGCCCACCTCAGGCGCGACCGCTTCGACGGCCCCAACGACGTCGAGAAGGACCTCTTCGGCTCCGGTTCGTGAGCCCGCCGCACCCGGATCCACGGCACCGAAGGGAGACTTCATGCCCGACGCGTCCACCCCCCGCTTCCGGCACGCCGTCGTCACCGGCGGCGCCGGTTTTCTGGGCTCCCACCTGTGCACCACGCTGCTCGCCGAGGGCACGGCCGTCACCTGCGTCGACGACTTCTGCACGGGCCAGGCCGGAAACGTGGCCCACCTCACGGGGCACCCCGCCTTCGCGCTGCTGCCCGCCGACGTCACCGAACCGTTCGACGCGCCCGGGGGGCCGGGCGCGGCCGGGCCGCCCGACCTGGTCCTGCACTTCGCGTCCCCGGCCTCGCCCGCCGACTACCTGCGGCTGCCGATGCACACGCTGGAGACCGGCAGCCTGGGCACCCGCAACGCCCTGGCCCTCGCCCGCCGCCACGGCGCCCGGTTCGTCCTGGCGTCCACCTCCGAGGCGTACGGCGACCCCCAGCAGCACCCGCAGAGCGAGACCTACTGGGGCAACGTCAACCCGGTCGGCCCGCGCAGCGTCTACGACGAGGCCAAGCGCTTCGGGGAGGCCCTGACCACCGCCGAGGCGGGCGCGCACGGCACGGACACCGGCATCGTGCGGCTGTTCAACACCTACGGGCCCCGGATGCGCGGCCACGACGGGCGCGCCGTGCCCACCTTCGTCCGCCAGGCGCTGGCGGACGAGCCGCTGACCGTCACCGGCGACGGCCGGCAGACCCGGTCCCTGGCCTACGTGGACGACACCGTGCGCGGCATCCTCGCCATGGCGGCCTCCGACCTGCGCGGCCCGGTGAACATCGGCAACCCGGCCGAGATCACCATGCTCGACCTCGCCCGAAAGATCATCGCCCTGGCGGGCTCCGGCTCCGCCGTGCGCTTCGTCGAACGCCCCACGGACGACCCGGCGGTGCGCTGCCCGGACATCACCCTGGCCTGCGGCAAGCTCCAGTGGGAGCCGTGCGTCGACGCGGACGAGGGACTGGCCCGCACCATCCACTGGTTCCGCGAGCACGCCGCGGCCTGAACCGGCCCGGCCGGCCGCGCCGGGCCGACGCCCGCTCACGCCGGGGCCGACGCCCGGCCGCGCCGCCGGCCCGGCCCCGGCGGGCCCGTGCACCGCACCCCTTTTCCGGACCACCGCGGCCGACGGGCCGCCGAAAGGCGTACACCCATGCGTGTCCTTGGCATCAACGCTCTCTTCCACGACCCGGCCGCCGCGCTCGTCATCGACGGGCGCACCGTCGCCGCCGCGGAGGAGGAGCGGTTCTCCCGGCGCAAGCACGGCAAGCGGCCGGTGCCCTTCTCCGCCTGGGAGATGCCGGAGAAGTCCGCCGCCTGGTGCCTGGCCCAGGCCGGCCTGCGCCCCCAGGACCTGGACGCCGTCGCCTACTCCTTCGACCCCTCCCTGGCCCGGCCCACCGCCGCGATGGGGCTGGAGGACCCGTGGGACCACCTGCGGCTGGCGTACGCGCGCGAGGCGCCCGGGTTCCTGGCCGACGCGCTGCCCGGACTCGACCCCGACCTGGTGCGCTTCGTGCCCCACCACATGGCGCACGCCGCCTCCGGCGCGCTCGCCGCGCCGGACGCGCGGACCTGCTCCGCGCTGGTCCTCGACGGCCGCGGCGAGGCCACCTCCCACCTCGCCGCCCGGCGGGTGGGCGACCGCCTGGAGCCGCTGCACGGGCAGGAGCTGCCGCACTCGCTCGGCCTGGTCTACGAGGAGCTGACCGAGCACCTGGGCTTCCTGCGCTCCAGCGACGAGTACAAGGTCATGGCCCTGGCCTCCTACGGCACCCCGCGCATGCTGGGCGAGCTGCGCCGTCACGTCCACGCCACCGGCGACGGCGGCTTCCGGGCGGCCGGCGTGCCCTGGGCGGAGCTGTGCGCCCCGCTGCCGCCGGGCCAGGCGTGGTCGCAGGAGCACGCCGACCTCGCCGCCAGCGCCCAGGCGGTGCTGGAGGAGACCCTGCTGGACCTGGTGCGCTGGCTGCACGGCCGCACCCACGACCGGCTGCTGACCATGGCCGGGGGAGTGGCGCTGAACTGCGTGGCCAACTCGCGGATCGCCCGCGAGGGCCCCTTCGACCGCGTGTGGGTGCAGCCCGCGGCCGGCGACGCGGGCACCGCGCTGGGCGGGGCGCTGCTGCTGGCGGCCGGGGCCGGCGAGCCGGTCGCGCCCATGCCCGGCGCCGCCCTCGGGCGCCGCTGGTCGGACGCGGAGCTGGAGGCGTGGCTGAAGACGGCCGCCGTACCGTACGAGAAGCCCGCCGACCTGGCCGGGACGGTGGCGCGGGCGCTGGCCGACGACGCGGTCGTCGCCTGGTTCCAGGGCGGGAGCGAGTACGGCCCGCGGGCCCTGGGGCACCGGTCGCTGCTGGCCCACCCCGGCCGGTCGGGCAACCTGGAGCGGCTGAACGACGTCAAGGGCCGCGAGCAGTTCCGGCCGGTCGCGCCGATGGTGCTCGCCGACCGGGCCGCCGAGATCTTCCACGGCCCGCTGCCGAGCCCGTACATGCTCTTCGTGCACGACGTGGCCCCCGAGTGGCGCGAGCGCGTCCCGGCCGTGGTGCACGTGGACGGCACCGCCCGCATCCAGACCGTCGACCCGGCCGACGAGCCGCTGCTCGCGCGCATGCTGGGCGCCTTCGAGCACCTGACCGGCCTGCCGGTGGTGGTCAACACCAGCCTCAACACGGCCGGGCGGCCCATGGTCGACGACCCGCGCGACGCGCTGGAGTGCTTCGGCTCGGCGCCGGTGGACCTGCTGGCCATCGGCCCGTTCGTGGTCCGGCGCGGCGCGTTCTTCGCGGGCGGGCAGCCGGACGCGGCGACCGGCGGCGCGGCCGGGACGTACGCGGCCGCGGGCCCCGGCGGGACCAGGGGCCCTGACGGCCCCGGCGGTGCGGACCGAGCGGACGGAGGACTGCGATGAGCGACCGACACCTGGTCAACGGCTTCGACCTGCGCGACGGCGTCGCGCCGGAACCGGTGAACGGCCGGGAGCCGGCCGCCGGCCCGGCGTACGCCGTGGTCATCCCCACCCTCGGACGGCCCACCCTCGCCGCCGTGCTGCGCGCCCTGGACGAGGCCGGCGAGCCGAGTCCGCGCCGCATCGTCCTGGTGGACGACCGGCCGCCGCAGGACTGCGCCCCGCTGCCCGTGGAGATCCCCCCGGCGCTGCACGCGATCACCGAGGTCGTCCCCGGCGGCGCGGCCGGGCCCGCCGCCGCCCGCAACACCGGGTGGCGGGTCGCGCCCGAGCCGTGGATCGCCTTCCTGGACGACGACGTCATACCCGGCCCCGGCTGGGCGGCCCGGCTCGCCGCCGACCTCGCGGCGGCGCAGCCCCGTACGGCCGGGGTGCAGGGCGTCATCAGCGTGCCGCTGCCGCAGGACCGCAGGCCCACCGACTGGGAGCGCTGCACGGCGGGCCTGGCCGGCGCCCGCTGGATCACCGCGGACATGGCCTACCGGCGCGCGGCGCTGGAGGCCGTCGGCGGCTTCGACGAGCGCTTCCCGCGCGCCTTCCGCGAGGACTCCGACCTGGCGCTGCGGGTCCTGGCGGCCGGCTGGACGCTGGCCCGCGGCACCCGCCGCACCACCCACCCGGTGCGGCCCGCCGACCGATGGGTGTCGGTGCGGACCCAGGCGGGCAACGCGGACGACGCGCTGATGCGCCGCGTCCACGGCCGCGGCTGGTGGGCCCGGGCCGGCGCGCCCCGCGGCCGGCTGCCCCGGCACCTGGCGGTCACCGGGGCCGCCGCGGCCGCCCTGGCGTGTGCGGCGGCCCGCAGGCCGCGGGCCGCGGCCGCGTGCGCGGCGCTGTGGCTGGCGGGCACCGCCGAGTTCGCCGCCACCCGCATCCTGCCCGGGCCGCGCACCCGCGAGGAGATCACCACCATGGCGGTCAGCAGCGCCGTCATCCCCCCGGTGGCCACCGCCCACTGGCTGGCCGGCCTGGCGCGCCACCGCCGGGCGGCGGCCGAGACCGGCGACGGGGCGGCGGAGCGGGAGTGAACGCCCCGGACCGGCCGCCCGGCCGGGCCGCCCCGCCGCGGCGGGCCGCCCGGCAGTCGATGTCTCCACGTCACCGAGCGTCACGTTTGGTCGTCTGCGGCGCGGATACTCGGTGCGGCGTGCCAACACCACCCGTCCCAGCAGCATCATCCGCCGAGGCGGCGCGGCCGTGGCTGTTCCCCGCCGCCGCACCGCGCCCGCGGCGGACCGCCCGCGCCGGGCACGCCCCCGGCGGGCTCGCCGCCGTGCTGTTCGACCGCGACGGCACCCTCGTGAAGGACGTCCCCTACAACGGGGACCCGGCGCTGGTCGAACCCCTGCCCACCGCCCGCGCCGCGCTCGCGGCCGTACGGGCGCGGGGGCTGCCCGTCGGCGTGGTCAGCAACCAGTCCGGCGTGGCCCGCGGGCTGCTCACCCGGGAGCGGGTGGCGGCCGTGCAGCGGCGCGTGGCACACCTGCTGGGCCCGATCGACGTGTGGGCGGTGTGCCCGCACGGCCCCGAGGACGGGTGCGGCTGCCGCAAGCCCGCGCCCGGCCTGGTGTACGCGGCCTGCGCGCGGCTGGGCGTGCCCGCGCACCGTACGGCCGTCGTCGGGGACATCGGCGCGGACGTCGCGGCCGCGCGCGCGGCCGGCGCCCGCGGCGTGCTCGTGCCCACCGGGGCCACGCTGACCCGGGAGGTCGCCGACGCCGGGGAGGCGACCGTGGACCTGCTGTCGGCGGTGCGCCTCCTGCTGGGCGGCGACGCCCCGGCGGCCCCGGCCGGTCCCGGCCGGGCGGGAGGTGCCCGGTGAGCCGCCCCACGGAAGCCGCCGAAGCCCCCGAAGCCGCCGGAGCCGCCGCGGCCCGGGCGGTCGCGCAGGCCCGCGAGACCCGGCAGGCGCCGCCCGCCGCAGACTCCGGGCGCGGCCCCAGGACCCTGGTGGTACGGCTCGACAGCGCCGGCGACGTGCTGCTGGCCGGGCCCGCCGTGCGCGCCGTCGCCGCCGGCTCGTCGTACACCGCGATGCTCTGCGGCCCGCGCGGCGAGCCCGCCGCCCGGCTGCTGCCCGGCGTGGACGAGGTGCTGGTGCACGACGCCCCCTGGGTGGGCCTGGACCCGGCGCCCGTACGCCGCGCCGACACCGACGCCCTGCTCGGCGCGGTCGCCGCGCGGCGCTTCGACCGCGCGCTGGTGCTGGCCTCCTACCACCAGAGCCCGCTGCCCGCCGCGCTGCTGCTGAAGCTGGCCGGCGTGGCCTGGACCGCCGCCGACAGCGAGTACTACCCGGGCGCCCTGCTCGACCTGCGCCACCGGCGGGCGCCGCACCGGCACGAGGCCGAGGCCGCCCTCGACCTCGCCGAGGCCGCCGGGTTCGCCCTGCCGCCCGGCGACGACGGGGCGCTGCGCATCGCCACCCCGCCCGACACCACGCCCCTGACCGGCGCCGACCCGTACCTCGTGGTGCACCCGGGGGCCGCCGTGCCCGCCCGCGCGTGGAGCCCCGAGCGGGCCGCCCGGGCGGCCGCCGCGCTGGACGCCGCGGGCCACCGGGTGGTGGTCACCGGCGGGCCGGGGGAGAAGGAGCTGACCGCGGTCGTCGCGGGCGACTGGGCACTGGACCTGGGCGGGCGCACCGGACTGCCCGAACTGGCCGGCGTGCTGGCCGGCGCCGAGGCCGTCGTCACCGGCAACACCGGCCCCGCCCACCTGGCCGCCGCCACCGGCACCCCCGTGGCCTGCCTGTTCGCCCCCGTCGTACCGGCCGACCGGTGGGCTCCCTACCGGGTGCCGCACGTGCTGCTGGGCCGCCGCGACGCGCCCTGCGCCGGGACGCGCGCGCGGACCTGCCCGGTGCCCGGTCACCCGTGCCTGGACTCGCTGACCGACGCGGAGGTGACCGCCGCCGTCGCCTCCCTGCTGGCGGCGCGCGGACGGCCCGAGCGCCGCCACGCGCGGGAGGTGAGGTAGGTGAACGTCCTCATATGGCACGTCCACGGCTCGTGGACCACGGCCTTCGTGCAGGGCCCGCACACCTACCTGGTGCCGGTGCTGCCTGACCGTGGCCCCGACGGGCTGGGCCGCGCCCGCACCTACCCCTGGCCCGACTCGGTGGCCGAGGTCCCGCCCGAGCGGCTGCGGGACGCCCCCGTCGACCTGGTCGTCCTCCAGCGGCCGCACGAGGCGCGGCTGGCCGAGCGCTGGCTGGGCGGCCGCCGCCCCGGCCGCGACGTACCCGCCGTCTACGTCGAGCACAACGCGCCCGACGGCCACGTGCCCCGCACCCGCCACCCGTGCGCCGACCAGGACGACCTCGCCGGAGTCGTGCTCGTCCACGTCACCCACTTCAACCGCCTGTTCTGGGACGCCGGCCGCGCCCCCGCCACCGTGATCGAACACGGCGTCGTCGACCCCGGCCACCGCTGGACCGGCGAGCTGGACCGGGCCGCCGTCGTGGTCAACGAACCGCTCCGGCGCGGCCGCACCACCGGCACCGACCTGCTGCCCGCCCTCAGCGAGGCCGTCCCCCTCGACGTCTTCGGCATGCGGACCGCGGGCCTGGCCGCGCGCCTCGGCGTGCCCGGCGACCGGATCCGCGGCCAGGACCTGCCCCAGGACCGGCTGCACGCCGCCATGGCCCGCCGCCGCCTGTACCTGCACCCCGTGCGCTGGACCTCGCTCGGCCTGTCCCTGCTGGAGGCCATGCACCTGGGCATGCCCGTCGTCGCCCTGGCCACCACCGAGGCGGTCGAGGCGGTGCCGCCCGGCGCCGGAGTGCTGTCCACCCGCCCCGAGGCGCTGGCGCACGCCGCCCGCTCCTTCCGCCACGACCGGGCGGCCGCCGCCGCGGCCGGGGCGCGGGCCCGCCGCGCGGCACTCGACCGGTACGGACTCAAGCGCTTTCTGGACGACTGGGAGCGGCTGATGGTGGAGGTGACCCGCTGATGACCTTCTCGACGACGCGCCGGACCGGCGGCTGGACCGGCACCGGCTCCGGTGCCCTGGCCATCGCCCTGGTCTCGGAGCACGCCAGCCCCCTGGCCGCGCTCGGCGGCGTCGACGCGGGCGGGCAGAACGTCCACGTCGCCCACCTCGCGGGCGCGCTCGCCGACCGCGGCCACCGGGTCACCGTCTACACCCGCCGCGACGACCCCGCGGCGCCCGCGCGCGTGCCCCTGCGGCCGGGCGTGGAGGTGCGGCACGTCCCGGCCGGGCCGCCGCGGCCCCTGCCCAAGGACGAACTGCTGCCCTGCATGCCCGCCTTCGGCCGCTTCCTGGAGCGGGAGTGGGCCGCCGAGCCGCCCGACGTGGCCCACTCCCACTTCTGGATGTCCGGCATCGCCGCGCTCCAGGCCGCCCGCGAGACCGGCGTGCCGCTCGCCCACACCTACCACGCGCTCGGCACCGTCAAGCGCCGCCACCAGAAGGACGCCGACTCAAGCCCCCCGGACCGCGTCGCCTGGGAGACCAAGGTCGGCGAGGGCTGCGACCGCATCGTCGCCACCTGCCGGGACGAGGTGGACGAGCTGGCCGCCATGGGCCTGCTGCCGGGCCGGGCCACCGTGGTCCCCTGCGGCGTGGACGCCGCGCGCTTCACTCCGCACGGCCCGGCCGTGCCCCGCGACCCGCGCCGGCCGCTGCTCGTCCAGCTCGGCCGGCTCGTGCCGCGCAAGGGCGCCGCGCTCTCCCTCACCGCCCTGGCCCTGCTGCCCGGCGCCGACCTGGTCATCGCCGGCGGCCCGCCCGCCGGCGGACTCGACGCCGACCCGGAGGCGCGGCGGCTGCGCGCCCTCGCCCGCGACCTGCGGGTCGCCGACCGGGTGCGGTTCACCGGCGGCGTGCAGCCCGAGCGGGTCCCGGCCCTGCTGCGCGGCGCCGACCTGGTGCTGTGCCCCGCGGACTACGAGCCGTTCGGCATCGTGCCGCTGGAGGCGATGGCCTGCGGCACGCCCGTGGTCGCCACCGCCGTCGGCGGCCAGCGGGACACCGTCGCCGACCCGGGCACCGGGCGGCTGGTGCCCCCCGGCGACCCGGCGGCCCTGGCCGAGGCCGTCTCCGGGCTGCTCGCCGACCCGGCGGCGCGGGCCGCGTGCGGCGCGGCCGGCCGCCGGCGGGTGCTGTCCCGCTACGGCTGGGACCGGGTGGCCGCGGCCGCCGAGGACGTCTACCGCCAGGTGCTCGCCCGGCACCCGGCCGGCGTGCCCGGAGCCGCCTGACGGCCGCCCCGCCGCACCACCGTCCCGGGCGCCGCGCCCGGCCCGCCCAGACACCGCCCGAGACGCCCGGGAGGTACGGGACTCCCACCACCGCCCGAACCGCCGTCAGGAGGCCGACCCCCCATGACCGACACGCTCCGACTCGCGCACCAGCACTGCCAGTCCCTCCAGGACGCGCTCGCCTCCTTCCGGAACGGCGAACTCGGCCGGATCGCGGAGTGGGGACGCCACCTGGCCGCCGTCCTGCCCGTCGGCGGCCGGCTGCTGGCCGCGGGCAACGGCGGCAGCGCCGCCCAGGCCCAGCACCTGACCGCCGAACTCGTGGGCCGCTACCAGGGCGAGCGCCCCGCCTACTCCGCCATCGCCCTGCACGCCGACACCTCCAGCGTCACCGCCATCGGCAACGACTACGGCTTCGCGGAGCTGTACGCCCGGCAGGTGGCCGCGCACGGGCGGCCCGGCGACGTGCTCGTGCTGCTGTCCACCTCCGGCCGCAGCCCCAACCTGCTGGGCGCGGCGGCCACCGGGCGAGCGGCCGGCCTGCGGGTGTGGGCCATGACCGGCCCCCGTCCGAACCCGCTGGCCGAGGCCGCCGACGAGGCCCTGTGCGTACGGACCGCGAGCACCGCGACCGTGCAGGAGGCCCACCTGGTGGCACTGCACCTGCTGTGCGAGGCGTTCGACACGGAGGCGGGCCACCACCCGTCCGCCGCCCCCGCCGAGGCGGCGGCCGTACCGGTCCGCCGGAAGACCGCGTGACCGCCGCTGCCGCGTCCGCCCGGGCCGCGGGCCGGGGCCGGTTCCCGCCGGCGGGAACCGGCGTACGGCCCCGGGTCGCCGGGTCGGGCGGCCTCGGGCCCGGGCCGGGCGCTG
>NZ_JAVSCF010000109.1:0-19920 GCF_031932565.1 Streptomyces sp. B1866 | reverse complement strand
GCCTCCCGTCCGCTACCGGCGGCGCGGTGCCAGGTCGGCCACGCGGCCGCCGCCGGACTGCTGCTCCGGCAGGGGTACGGCCGTACGGGGATGGCCCCGGCGCGGACCGCCCAGCGGCAGCCCGCCGTCGTCCCCCGCCACCGGACCGGGCACCGCCCCCGCCCCCGAGGCCGCCGCGGTCCCGAGCCGGGGCGACGACCGCCCGGGCCCCGCCGCGCCGCCCTCGAAGCCCACCGGCCCCACCGTGCCGCCGACCGGCCCCGCCCCGGCCGCGCCCGCGGTGGAGCCCGGCCCGGTCCCGCCGCTTCCCGCGGCCGGTCCCGCGGCGGGACAGGCCCCGGCGCCGGACCCCGGCTGGCCGGCCACCGAGATCCGCACGCCCTGGTCGGCGAGGGCCTGAAGCTCGGCGAGGGCCCGCTCGTGGTGTGCCGGGGGCTCGTCCGTCACCAGCCGGGTGATCAGGTCCGTCGGCACCGTCTGGAACATCGTGTCCAGGCCCAGCTTCGAGTGGTCGGCGAGCACGACCACCTCCGCCGCCGCCTCCACCAGCGCCCGGTCGACACTGGCGGCCAGCATGTTGGACGTGGACAGGCCGCGCTCGGCGGTCAGCCCGCTGCCGGACAGGAAGGCCCGGGACACCCGCAGCCCCTGGAGGGACTGCTCGGCGCCGCTGCCCACCAGGGCGTAGTCCGAGCCGCGCAGGGTGCCGCCGGTCATGACGACCTCGACGCGGTTGGCGTGCGCCAGCGCCTGGGCGACGAGCAGGGAGTTGGTGACCACGGTCAGGCCGGGTACGCGCGCCAGCCGGCGGGCCAGCTCCTGCGTCGTCGTCCCCGAGCCGACCACGACGGCCTCGCCCTCCTCGACGAGACCGGCCGCGACGTCGGCGATGGCCGTCTTCTCCGCGGTCGCTAGATGGGCTTTCTGCGGGAAGCCGGACTCTCTGGTGAATCCTCCCGGCAGCACCGCACCGCCGTGCCGGCGGTCGAGCAGTCCTTCTGCCTCCAGTGCCCGCACATCCCGCCGTACGGTCACTTCGGAGGTCTGGACGACGCGGGCGAGCTCGCGGAGCGACACCGCTCCGTTCGCACGCACCATTTCTAGGATCAACTGGCGACGTTCCGCTGCGAACACGAAACTGACAGTAATGCAACGACCACTTGGTTTCAGCAGGTTGCGGCAATGAGCGGAAATTGTTCGCTCGCCACCCTCATCGGTGGTATAGGGCGGGGCAATCCGCCGCGGGAACCCCGGCGGGGCCGGGCCTCCGAGCCGCAGGGACCGCCCCCGGGCCCCGGCCCGGGCCCGCTCCGCTATCCCTCGGCGCCCGACTTGCGCGTGTGCAGCTGCCGCGCCACCTCGCCGATCGAGCCGGACAGCGACGGGTAGACGGTGAAGGTGTTGGCGACCTGCTCGACGGTGAGGTTGTTGTCGACGGCGATCGAGATGGGGTGGATCAGCTCGCTCGCGCGGGGCGCGACCACCACGCCGCCGACCACGATGCCCGTACCGGGCCGGCAGAAGATCTTGACGAAGCCGTCCCTGATGCCCTGCATCTTCGCGCGCGGGTTGCGCAGCAGCGGCAGCTTCACCACCCGCGCGTCGATGCGCCCGGCGTCGAGGTCGGCCTGCGAGTAGCCGACGGTGGCGATCTCGGGGTCGGTGAACACGTTGGCCGACACGGCCTTCAGGTTCAGCGGGGTGACCGCGTCGCCCAGGAAGTGGTACATCGCGATACGGCCCTGCATCGCGGCCACCGACGCCAGGGCGAGCACGCCGGTGCAGTCACCGGCCGCGTACACGCCCGGGGCGCTGGTGCGCGACACCTTGTCCGTCTGGACGTGGCCCGACTCCGTCAGCCGGACGCCGGACTCCTCCAGGCCCATCCGGGCGGTGTTCGGGATCGAGCCGACGGCCATCAGGCAGTGCGTGCCGCCGATGACCCGCCCGTCCGCCAGCGTCACCTCGACCCGGTCCCCCACCCGCTTGACGGCCTGGGCCCGGGACCTGCTCATCACGTTCATGCCGCGGCGCCGGAAGACGTCCTCCAGCACGGCCGCCGCGTCCGGGTCCTCGCCGGGCAGCACCCGGTCCCGGCTGGAGACCAGGGTGACCTTCGACCCGAGCGCCTGGTAGGCGCCGGCGAACTCCGCGCCCGTGACGCCGGAGCCCACCACGATCAGCTCCTGGGGCAGCTCGTCCAGGTCGTACACCTGGGTCCAGTTCAGGATGCGCTCGCCGTCCGGCTGCGCGTCGGGTATCTCGCGCGGGTGGGCGCCGGTGGCCACCAGCACCGCGTCCGCGACCAGCGTCTCCTCCGACCCGTCCGCCGCCCGCACGACCACCCGGCGCGAGCCGTCCGGCGCCTGCGCGGGCACCAGCCGCCCGCGCCCGCGCACCAGGCGCGCGCCCGCGCGCGTGACCGAGGCGGCGATGTCGTGCGACTGCGCGAGCGCCAGCCGCTTGACCCGGCGGTTGACCTTGCCCAGGTCCACGCCGACCACCCGGGCCGCCTGCTCCAGCGGCGGGGTGTCGTCGGCGACGATGATGCCCAGCTCCTCGTAAGAGGAGTCGAACGTCGTCATCACCTCGGCGGTGGCGATCAACGTCTTGGACGGTACGCAGTCGGTGAGCACCGACGCCCCGCCGAGGCCGTCGCAGTCGACGACCGTCACCTCCGCGCCGAGCTGCGCCGCGACCAGCGCCGCCTCGTAGCCACCAGGTCCGCCACCAATGATCACGATCCGAGTCACATGCTCCATTGTCCCGCATCCGCGGGGTCGGCAGGGCCACGGGGCGCGGGTCCGCGCGTCCGGACCCGCGCCTGCGGGGCCGCGCGCCCGCGGTGCGCCTGACGGCGGGGGCCTCGCGGGTGTGCCTGACGGCGGAGCCTCGCGGGTGTGCCTGACGGCGGAGCCTCGCGGGTGTGCCTCGGAGTGGGCCGGGCGCCTCCGGGCGCCGCCGGGCGCCGCCGGGGGCCGGTTCCGGACCGGAGGCCGGTTCCGGCCTTGTTCCCGCCTCCGCGCGGTGCCCCGGCGGGCACCCCACGGGTGGCGTCGGCCCCCTCACGTACCCTCTGAATCATGTCGCTCTACGCCGCGTACGCCGGTAACCTCGACGCCCGGCTGATGTCCCGCCGGGCACCGCACTCACCACTGCGCGGGACGGGCTGGATCACCGGCTGGCGGCTCACCTTCGGCGGCGAGGAGATGGGCTGGGAGGGTGCGCTGGCCACCCTCGTGGAGGACCCCCTGTCGCAGGTCTTCGTCGCGCTGTACGACATCGCGCCCATGGACGAGGAGTCCCTGGACCGCTGGGAGGGCGTGGGCCTGGGCATCTACCGCCGCATGCGGCGGGTGCGCGTACACACGCTGGACGGCGACGAGTTCGCCTGGCTGTACGTGCTCAACGGGTACGAGGGCGGCCTGCCCTCGGCCCGCTACCTCGGCGAGCTCGCGGACGCGGCCGAGTCGGCCGGAGCGCCGCACGACTACGTCACGGAGCTGCGCAAACGCCCCTGCTGACGGCCCTTCGGCGGCTTTCCCTGCGGTCCTTCCGGCGGTCCGGTCAGCGGTCCTTCCGGCGGTCCCGTCGGCGGCTCTGGGCGTTCCGTGGCGCCTGTCGATGATGCGCCAGCCACCCGGTTGGCCGATGCCGAGCGCCCGCCCGCGCCAGCACCCGCCGCCTTGCCCATCTTTTTCACTCCTTGTCGTATTTCTGGACGGCAACGATTCGAGCCTTTGCGTGAAGTGCTTCTACGCGCGTAGGCCGAAACCGGCTACGCTCAACGCGTGAATGCATCAGCTACCTCGGACTTCCTGGGCGACCCGTTCGCCGCCGCCGACGCCGCCGCCGCCCGCCTGCGCGAGATCACCGGCGCCGAGACCCACGACGTCGCCCTGGTCCTGGGCTCCGGCTGGGCTCCGGCCACCGAAGCGCTCGGCGAGCCCGAGCACGACATTCCGGTCACCGGGCTGCCCGGCTTCCCGCAGCCCACGGTCGAGGGGCACGCGGGCAAGGTCCGTTCGTACGCGGTCGGCGACAAGCGCGCGCTGGTCTTCCTCGGCCGCACGCACTACTACGAGGGCCTGGGCGTCGGCGCCGTGGCCCACGGCGTGCGGACGGCCGCCGCGGCGGGCTGCAAGACCGTCATCCTCACCAACGGCTGCGGCGGCCTGCGCGCGGGCATGCGCCCCGGCCAGCCGGTGCTGATCAGCGACCACATCAACCTCACCGCCGCCTCGCCGATCGTCGGGCCGAACTTCGTCGACCTGACCGACCTGTACTCGCCGCGGCTGCGGACGCTGTGCCGGCAGATCGACCCCACGCTGGAGGAGGGCGTCTACGTCCAACTGCCCGGCCCGCACTACGAGACGCCCGCGGAGATCACCATGCTCGGCAGGCTCGGCGCGGACCTGGTCGGCATGTCCACGACCCTGGAGGCCATCGCGGCGCGGGAGGCCGGCGCGGAGGTGCTGGGCATCTCGCTGGTGACGAACCTGGCGGCGGGCCTGACCGGCGAGCCGCTCAACCACGAGGAAGTGCTGCGGGCGGGGCGGGAGTCGGCGCACCGGATGGGGAATCTGCTGGCGCAGGTGCTGGAGCGCGTCTGAGTCGTGACGGGTTTCGCCTGCGGGGCGGGGCGGGCCGGGGGTGTGGCCGGGGCCGGGGCTCCGGGGCGTCTCGTCGCGCCCCGCGCCCCGGTGGTGCCTTCCTCGCTCCGGGCTCCCGGCCCCTCCCGTCTCGTTGGCGGACGCGGCCCGGTGGCCGTTCCGCGCCCGCGTGCTCGTGCGGCAATTTCGAGTCCCGGCGCACGCCGGGTCTCGGCCCGTACCACCTGGTCGATTTTCGGTGGAGAGACGACGGATCACGGTCCGGCCGCTCACCTGGATGGCGTATATCCGATTACCCCGGGATTGCTCGGGAAGCGCTGTGCGCAATAATCGGGTGGCCAAGTGATTCCGGCGCCGCCGACCGTTGGGCGGCACCGGTCGTTGTCAGGAGGGCAGCACCTTTGCATCACTTAAACAGGCCGTCACCACGGCCGTGGGGCCTGTCCCGGATCGGGCCTCTCGGACCGCCCGAGGAGGTCCCGGCATACCGGGTCGAATTGGATCCGCAGACGCAGACGGCACGGTATTCGGCCCTGGACGGCCGGCCGCTTCACGCCAGTCAGCACCGCAAGACCAAGCGGGCCACGGAGCGGCGGACACGGCCGCAGTCGGGCCCGGACGGAAACACTCCGAACGGGCAGACGGACCACGAGCAGGATGAAGAGCAGCAGGATGACTGATGGCGGACGACGACCGCCCGGTCCTGGTGCTCACCGCTTTGGAGGACACCACTGCCGACGACGTCATCGGAGAATTGAACGCCCGGTCGGTGCCGGTGGTCCGGCTCGATCCGGGTGACTTTCCCGTCGGCGTGACGCTCGCCGCCCAGGTGGGCGGGGACGCGGGGACGCGGGGGACGCTGCGGACGGCCACCCGGACCGTGGACCTCTCGCGGGTGCGGGCGGTCTACCGGCGCCGTCCTGGCCCGTACCGGTTCGACCACCTTCCCGCGCGTGACGCCGAGTTCGCCATCGCCCAGGCCCGGCACGGCCTGGGCGGTGTGCTCGACGCCCTGCCCGGGGCGCTGTACGTCAACCACCCCCGCAGGAACGCGGCGGCCGACTACAAGCCCGTACAGCTCGCGGCCGCGG
This sequence comes from Streptomyces sp. B1866, assembly GCF_031932565.1. Taxonomy (NCBI): domain Bacteria; kingdom Bacillati; phylum Actinomycetota; class Actinomycetes; order Kitasatosporales; family Streptomycetaceae; genus Streptomyces; species Streptomyces sp. B1866. The sequence continues at coordinate 14,216 of NZ_JAVSCF010000109.1, read as the reverse complement.
CGGAACTGGGATTCCCTGTTCCCGCCACGCTGATCACCAATGACCCGAGGACGGCCCGCGACTTCACGGAAGACCACGGCCCGGTGGTCTACAAGCCGCTGCGCGGCACGTCCTACCGGGACGACGACGGCATGCCGCTGACGATATGGACCCAGGAAGTGAATCCGGCTGATCTCGACGACACCGTGTCCGGCACCGCACACCTGTTTCAGGAGCGCGTCCGGAAACAGGCGGATGTCCGGGTGACGGTCATCGGGCGGGAGATCTTCGCGGTCCGCATCGATACCGGCGGGGAGGACGGCGTCCTGCTGGACTGGCGGCGGGACTACACGCGCCACACCTATGCCGTGGTATCACTCCCTGGGCATATTCAGCAGGCGCTGCACCGCTTCCTCGACCGCTTCGGGCTCCTCTTCGGCTGCTTCGATTTCGCGCTGGATACCGACGGCGCCCTGTGGTTTCTGGAACTCAACCCCAACGGGCAGTTCGCCTGGCTGGCCGACGCCACCGGGCTTCCGATGGCCGCCGCCATGGCCGACCTGCTGCGGAAAGGACTGCCCGCGTGACCGCGATCCCCGACATCGACGCCGAGACGGCCGCGCGGCTGTCCAGACGCCTCGCCGGGCGCCTGCGGGCCGACGGCGACCTGAGGTCCGCCGCCTGGCAGGTGTGCGTCGAGGGCGTGCCCCGGCACCGCTTCGTGCCGTCCTTCTTCCGCCGCGAGGGCGACCGGTGGGCGCCGGTGACCCCGCAGCGGGCGGGGACGGCGGCCTGGCTGGAGCTCGCGTACGCCAACGAGTCCCTGGTCACGCTCGTCGACGGCCGCCTGCGGCCTGAGGACGCCGACGGGCCGGTGACCGGATCGCCCTCCTCGTCGTCCACCCTGCCGGGTCTCGTGGTGCGGATGCTGGAGGAGCTGGACGTCGCCGACGGGCACCGGGTGCTGGAGATCGGCACCGGCACCGGCTACTCCACCGCGCTGCTGTGCCGCCGCCTCGGGGACGGCCGGGTCACGTCCGTGGAGATCGACCCGCGGGTCGCCGAGGACGCCGCCGCCGCCCTGCGCGGCCTGGGCCACCGCCCCGCGCTCGTCGTCGGCGACGGGCTGGCCGGAGTGCCCGGCAACGCTCCGTACGACCGGGTCGTCGCGACCTGCTCGGTGCGGACCGTGCCCCGGGCCTGGCTGGAGCAGACCCGGCCCGGCGGGGTCGTGCTGGTCACCCTCCAGGGGCGGCTGGCCGCGTCCGGCCTGGCCCGGCTGACGGTGTCCGGGCCCGCGCGGGCCGAGGGGCGGTTCCTGCCCGGCACGGTCTCCTTCATGATCGCCCGCACCGACGCGCCGCCGGAGCTGGGCGACGTCTCGGAGGTCGTCGCGCGGCCGGGCGAGGAGCGGGACACCGCCGTGGGCGCGGACGTCTGCCACGACTGGACGGGCAACTTCGTCGTCCAGCTCGGCGCCCCCGAGGTCCAGTGGCTCGGGTACTCGGTCGAGAAGGGCCCGTACCGGGACTACTTCATCGACGCGGAGACCGGCTCGTACGCGCTGCTGCTGCCGCGCGGCGACGGCACCTGGCGGGTGCGGCAGGGCGGGCCGCGGCGGGTGTGGGACGGCGTGGAGGCCGCCGTCGAGACCTGGCGCGCGGCGGGCGCCCCGGAGCAGACGGCGTTCGGCGTGACCGTCACGCCGCGGGGCCAGTACGTGTGGCTGAGCGATCCGCAGGGCCCGCGGTGGCGGCTGGCGTAGCGGCGGCCCGTCGTGGTTCTCCCCGGGGATCGGGCAGAATCGGGCGCATGACGAGCCCCCACGACGGCGCCTCCGGGCGGAGGCCGGCCGCCACGCAGGACGACGGGTACGCCGACCGCGTCTACCGCTCGCCGAGCGGGATGGCGGCCGGGGTGCTGCTGCTCGCGCTCGGGGCGTGGCTGGGCGGGGACGCGATCGTGCGCGGGGACGGCCGGACGCCGTGGCTGGCGCTGGCCGGGCTGGTGGGCGCGGTGCCGCTGGTGGTCGCGTTCACGCTGCGGCCCGCGGTGTACGCGGGGGCCGACCGGCTGCGGGTGCGCAACCCGTTCCGCACGATCACTCTGCCATGGGCCTCGGTCGCGGACCTGCGCGCCGGGTACAGCAGCGAGGTGCGCGCGGGCGGCGCGACCTACCAGCTCTGGGCGGTGCCCGTCTCGCTGCGGCAGCGCAAGCGGGCCGCGCGGCAACAGGCCAGGGCCGCCGCCGAGGACCCGTACGGCCGCACGCCGGCCACCGTACGCGCGGGGCGCGGCGAGAACCGGCGGGCCGTGTCCGACCAGACCATCGACGACCTGCGCGAGCTGGCCGAGCGGAACGCCGCGCGGGAGGGCGCGCAGGGCGAGCCCCGGGTGCGCTGGGCCTACGAGGTCATCGGGCCGGCCGTGGCGGGCCTGGCGGCGCTGGCGGCGCTGCTCGCGACCCGCTGAGGCGCGCCAGGGCGGGTGAGACGGCCGGGCCGGGCGCCGTCCGGGCCGCTCGGGCCGGGACGGCCGTACGGGCCAGGCCCCGGACCGCCGTACGGGCCAGGCCCGGGACCGCTGCACGGGCCAGCGGTGGCGGCATCTCAGGCACATCCACCAGCGCGTGCCGTCGGTCTCCTGGTACTGCGTGGCGTCGTTGGCTCCGCAGTTGGCGCACATACCGATTCCCCTTTCCTCCCCCGCCCGGTCTGCTCCGCAACCGACGCTAGCGGCGGCCCGGAGCGGCGGCGCCGGGGTCGGCGGCGCGTCACCCGAAGGTGTAGCACCCTCGGACACGGGTTCCGGTTATACGACCGGCCGGGGGCCGACATACGCCCGTACCAGCGCCTGTGTGTCAAGAGCAGGTCAAAGGACCTGCTTCCGCTTCGGCCTCTGTCCTACACTCGTCGAGGTTTCGGACGGCATCGGAGAGGAGGCGGGAGACATGGATCGCGGTCCCAGTGGTACGGGCCGGAGCCGGCCCTTCTCGCGTCCCTTCCGGCACGCGGTGACCCCGCTGCCGTAACCGCGCGCCCGCGCGGGCGGCCGGTCCCACCGTGTGCCCCTCCCCGCCCGCTTCACAGGGAGGTGTGCGCATGCACGCCCTGACCACCTTCGACTTCGTCACCCGCCTCGCCACCGGTGTCGGCTGCGGCGCGCTGATCGGCGTGGAACGGCAGTGGCGCGCCCGCATGGCGGGCCTGCGCACCAACGCGCTGGTGGCGACCGGCGCCACGCTGTACGTGCTGTACAGCGTCGCCGCCGAGGACACCACCAGCCCCACCCGGGTGGCCTCCTACGTGGTATCGGGCGTGGGGTTCCTGGGCGGCGGGGTGATCCTGCGGCACGGCGCCGGGGTGCGCGGCCTGAACACCGCCGCCACCCTGTGGTGCTCGGCCGCCGTCGGCGTGCTCGCCGCCTCCGGCGAACTGGCCTTCGCCGTGGTCGGCACGGCCGTGGTGCTGGCCGTCCACGTGGTGCTGCGGCCGGCCGGGCGGCTGCTGGACCGGGCGCCCGCCGCCGGCACCGACCAGGACGCCGGAGCGCGCGCCACCGTCCACCTGAGCTGCGAGCGGCGCGCGGAGACGCACGTACGGGCCCTGCTGTTGCAGGCGCTGGCCGGGTGCGGGCTGACGCCGACCGGGCTGCGGGCCCGCCGGGAGGGCGCGGACTGCACCGACGTCCAGGCCACCGTGGTGGTCACCGGCGACGTGGCCGCCGCGCTGGAGCAGGTGGTCGCCCGGCTGTCCCTGGAGCCGCGCGTGCACGACCTGCACTGGGTGCTGGAGGACCACGAGCAGGAGCGGGGGGACCGGGCGGGAGAGCTGGCCTGAGGCCGGTCGCCCGCGCGTGAGCCGCGAAGAGCGGACGCGTACCGGACGGGACGTGTCCCGAACGCGAGTCGGGCCCGGGGAGCGGCCGCCGCGTCGCGGAAAATCACCTGCCGCGCGGGAGGCGACCCGCATAGGGTGCGGCCCCGTGACCGCACACGACCGCGCCCCCGCCGCCGAACGGGCCGCCGAACCCGACGTCCTGCACGCCACCCGCGCGTTCTACGACGCCGTGGCCGCCGACTACGACGACCGCTTCCGCGACGCGCTCGCGGCCAGGCCCCTCGACCAGGCCCTGCTCGCCGCCTTCGCCGGGTACGTACGCGGCTCCGGGCCGGTCGCCGACCTCGGCTGCGGCCCCGGCCGGACCACCGCCTACCTGCACGGCCTCGGCCTCGCGGTGTCCGGGATCGACCTGTCGCCGCGCATGGTGGAGCTGGCCCGGGCCGCGCACCCGGGCCTGCGGTTCGAGGTCGGCTCGATCACGGCCCTGGACCTGCCGGACGGGACGCTGGGCGGGCTGCTGGCCTGGTACTCGACCATCCACCTGCCGGTGGAGCGGCTGCCGCAGGCGTTCGCCGAGTTCCACCGGGTGCTGGCCCCGGGCGGCCACGCGCTGCTCGCCTTCCAGACGGGCGACGAACCGCTGCGCGTGGACCGCCCGTTCGGCCACCCGGTCGCGCTCGACTTCCAGCGGCGGCGGCCGGAGCGCGTCGCCGAACTGCTGGCGGAGGCCGGGTTCGTCCCGCACGCGCGGGTCGAGCGCGAGCCGGAGATGGAGGACTCCACCCGCCAGGCGTTCCTGCTGGTCCGCAAGCCCTGAGGCCCCGCACCGCCGCCCGGGACGGCCCGTCAGATGCCCGCGGCGGCGGCCAGGTCGCTGCGGAGCGCCGCCAGCGCCTTCTGCGCGGTCGTACGGGCCTCCGCCAGTTCGTACGCCGAGGGCACGTCGACCACCACCTCCAGGTAGCACTTCAGCTTCGGCTCGGTGCCGCTGGGGCGGACGATGACGCGGGCGGCCGCCACGCCGCCGTCCGCGGAGCCGGCGAGGCGGTAGCGCAGGCCGTCCGTCGACGGCAGGTCCGCCCTGCCCGCGGACAGGTCCTCGGCCGACTCCACCGCCAGGTCCGCCAGCCGCGCCGGGGGCCGGTCCCGCAGGCGCTTCATGGCCGCGGCGATCAGCGACAGGTCCGCCACCCGCACCGACAGCTGGTCGGTGGCGTGCAGGCCGTGCTCCAGGGCGAGGTCGTCCAGCAGGTCGGTGAGCGTACGGCCCTGCTCCTTCAGCTCGGCCGTCAGCTCGGCGATCAGCAGCGCCGCCGTGACGCCGTCCTTGTCGCGCACGCCGCCCGGGTCGACGCAGTAGCCCAGCGCCTCCTCGTACGCGAAGGCCAGGCCCTCGATCCGGCCCAGCCACTTGAAACCGGTCAGCGTCTCCGCGTACGGCACGCCCGCCGCGCGCGCGATGCGCGACAGCAGCGACGAGGAGACGATCGACGTGGCGAACGTGCCCCGCGCGTGCTTGTGCACCAGGTGCGTGGCCAGCAGCGCGCCGACCTCGTCGCCGCGCAGCATCCGCCACCCCTCCGCCGTGCCCGGCGCGGGCACCGCCACCGCGCACCGGTCGGCGTCCGGGTCGTTGGCGATCACCAGGTCGACGCCGCCGTCCCCGGCGGCCCGCGCGGCGGCGAACGCCAGGTCCATCGCGCCGGGCTCCTCCGGGTTGGGGAAGGCGACCGTGGGGAAGTCCGGGTCGGGCTCGGCCTGCTGGGCCACCACGACCGGCGCGGGGAAGCCCGCGCGGGCGAACGCGGCGGTGAGCGTGTCGCGGCCCACCCCGTGCAGCGGCGTGTACACGGCCCGCACGGCACGCGGCGAGTGCCGGGTCAGCGCGGCGCCGGCCCGGTCCAGGTAGGCCTCCACCACCTCCTCCCCCAGCGTCTCCCACCCCCCGTCGGGCCGCGGCACGCCGTCCAGGCCGCCGACGGCGGCGATGGCCGCGGCGATGTCGGCGTCGGCGGGCGGCACGATCTGCGAGCCGTCGCCGAGGTAGACCTTGTAGCCGTTGTCGCGCGGCGGGTTGTGGCTCGCGGTCACCTCCACCCCGGCGACCGCGCCCAGGTGCCGGATGGCGAACGCGAGCACGGGCGTGGGCAGCGGCCGCGGCAGCAGCGCCGCCCGCAGGCCCGCGCCGGTGACCACGGCGGCGGTGTCGCGGGCGAAGTCGGCGCTCTTGTAGCGCGCGTCGTACCCGATGACCACCAGTCCCCCGCCGTGCCCCCGCTCCCGCAGGTACGCGACCAGCCCGGCGGCGGCCCGGATGACCACGGCCCGGTTCATCCGCAGCGGCCCGGCCCCCAACTCCCCGCGCAGCCCGGCCGTACCGAACTGCAACGTCCCCGAAAACCGCCCGGCCAGCTCCGCCAGCGCCTCCCCGCCCCCGCCCTCCGCCGCGTCGAGCAGGGCGGCCAACTCGGCGCGGGTGTCGGGGTCGGGGTCCTCGGCGAGCCAGGCGCGGGCCTTGGCGACAAGGTCGGGCTGTTCCAGTCCCATGGGACGGCCTCCTGGGTGGGGGTGGCAGGGTGTCGTAAGACATTACTCAGCGCCTGACCGGGTTTCGCGGACGGCCGGGGGACAACCACCCGCGACGGGGACTGCCCGTGCCCCACCGAAAGCGGCCCGGCCCCTGCCGCCGCCCCAGGCACGGGCGGTGCGGCAGGGGCCGGGCCCGGGAGGGGCGGGCCGCCGACGGGTTCGCCGCCCGGTACGGGGGCTCCCGGACGGCCGACGGCCCGCCCTCGGCCTCTACCGGGTGTACGCCCGTCCGTGCCGACAGCGCAGCCCGCGCGAGACGGCACTCAGCGACGGCCGCCGCATCCGCCCGCACACCTCGCACTTCGCCAGCCACGTGTCCGACCGGTTCCCCGGATACGGCTCCTGGGGCACGAACCCGGCCTCCCGCATGACGTCCTCGGCCCACTCCGGCGTGGACAGCACCGGCGCCACCGGCTCCGGCACGGGCGCGGGCTCCGGCACGGGCCGGTCCACCAGGTCGGCGGGCCCGCCGATCAGCAGCCCCAGACTCACCGCCCGCCGCCGGTGGCACGCGCACGCGCAGGCGCCGACCCGGCACAGGGCATGCGCCTCGACGACCCCGGACGGCCGCAGCGCGGCCGCACACTGCGCCGACACCCACCCGCCCCCGGCGGCGCTCACGCGGCGTCCCCGCCGCCGTCACCGGGCGGGCTCAGGCGGCGTCCCCGGCTGTCGGCCACCCGCAGCACGTCCCGCAACGCCCCCACCAGCCGCTCCGTGACGTACCGCACCTCCTCCCGCGTGGCCCGCGGATCGGCGAGCACCGCCCGCGCGTACCCGCACCACTGGGCGCCCATCTGCATCTGCAAGGCTTCCATCTCGTCGGCCGCCCGCCCGATCCCCCGCGCTCCCGCCGACGACGAGGCCACCAGGAACCGCGCCTCGCCCTCGGGCCCGGACCACGGCAGCAGCCGCGACCACCCGCCCCGCCTCACCACGCCACCGCCTCCCGCGCGGCCCGCTGCCGCTCCAGCTCCCGCTCGTGGGCGATGACGAACGGCCGCACCAGCGGCCCGCAGTCGGCCCAGAACACCGCGTCAGCCGCCGTGACCGGCGGAAAGGGCGACTCGGGCTCCGCCGCGCACGCCGCTAACCGGCCCGCGGCCACGGCGTCAGCCGACCACGCCACCCCCGCCCGCTTCCCCGCCCGCATTCCCGGCGCGGGCGGCGCACCGGCCCGGTGACGGCCCCGCCCACGCGGGGAGTCGCCGAAAAGCCTCAGCACCCGCCTGACCGTGCGGGCCGTGATCTCTCTCATCCTGACGTTCCTGACGTTGCGTTGCCCACGCCCCAGGCCGGGGCCTTGCGATACGAAGCGGAATTCCCGCCGCGGAACAGCCGATCAGGGCAGGGGAAGGCGCTGCCCGCCGTGCGCGGCGTCCAGCCACAGCTCGTGCTCCCCGCCCGGCCCCACCGTCAGCCCGTACGCCCCAGGGCCCGGCCGCCCGGCGCTGATCCAGCGTGTGAGGACCGGCGCCCGCTCCGCCCAGAGGTCCCGGGGCCCGTCCCAGGCGACGCTCACGGTGGCCGCGTCCTCCAGCGTGATACGCGCCCAGGAACCGGTGGCCGGGTGGACCAGCCCGTAGATCTTCGGCTCCCGCGCGGGAGCGAGGGTCATGCCCAGCACGTCCGGCTGGTACAGGGACACCTCCAGGCACGCCCCCCGCACCAGATCGGCGAGAAACCCCTCGCCGCCCCCGGGCAGCGGCTCCGCCCGGCGTCGACCGGTGCCGTTGACGACCAGCCCGGAGTAGGCCGGGGCGCGCGGCGAGGTGTGCTCGGGGCCCGGGCGGGCGGTCATGAACGAGGCGTCCCTCGGCAGGAACGGGCCGCTGGCCCCGTGGTCGCCGCCCACCGTCAGCCGGACGATCACGGACCCGATGTTGACCACCACCGTCCCGCCCGGCCGGGTCTGCTCCAGCCAGGCCACCGGCACCCGCTCCACCCCGCACGTGGCCAGGACCGCCCCGAACGGAGCGTGCTCGGCACAGCCCGCCGTGCCGTCCCCGGTCACCAGCGCGGGCGCGTACCCGGCGAGCTGAAGACGGGCCCGGGCGGTCTCCGTCAACGACGCGTCGATGTCCACGGACACCACCCGCCCACTGCCGAACCGGTGCGACAGCAGAGCCGCGTTGTACCCGGTCCCCGTCCCTACCTCCAGCACCCGGCCCCCCTCGGGCACGTGCAGCGCTTCCAGCATGACCGCCATCACCGAGGGCTGCGAGGAGGAGCTGACGGCCGTGCCGTGCTCGTCGAACCGGGTCACCAGGCTCTCGTCGGCGTACACGGCCTCCGCGTACCCGGGCTCGGCGGTGTCGTACTCCCGGACCCCCTCGGCGGTACGCACCGAGAAGGCCGGCACGAACACCTCACGCGGCACGTCCGCGAACGCCGCGTACCAGGCGTCGCTGCGCACCGCCCCCAGGTCCCGCAGCCGGTCCGCCAGGCGGCGGCGCAGCTCCCGCGTCGTGCGGGCCGTCAAGGTCATCGATTCAGTCCTTCCAGAACATCGGCGAGTGCGCGGACCCCCGTGGGGCGGGGCGAACCCGAACCGGCTCGCCTCCGCCACCCCGTCGCGTCGTGGGTCCCCGGCCCGGCCGTCCCGGGGGAAAGACGGCCAGGCCGGAGTTGGCGGAGGAGCGCGGGACCCGTCGCTGACCCCGCACGGGCCGACGGGGCTCACGCGTCCCTCCGGTCCCGTTCCTCGGCGTCTGAACCCCGGAACGGGAGCTTGTGCGGTTGCCGCTACGGGCGTCGCTGCCCCAGGGGAGGTGGCGCATCCGGGAGCGCACGGGCCACCGGCCCCCGGCACCGCGCACACCGGCACGGCGGCCACCGCGCCAGCCCCGCCGCCGACACGACCGGCCCCGGCCAGGAACCCGACCTCACCGCCACCAGCGCACGCTCCCGGACGACGCACCCGGTGGCACTGTCAACGTCGTACACCCGGATCGTCATGACCGACATGAGTTCGTCCCTCCACGGGGTCACCGCACCGGGAGCGCGACTACCGTCAGTGCCGTCGTAGTCACGCGGTGCGGGCTGGGGAGACGATCGTTGCAACCCCCGTCCTCCAGATCCACCCTCAGAGCCGCGTCATTCCGGGGCGGCCGGATGACGGGGAACGCAGACCTTCGTCAAAGTCACCTCATAGTGGGTAACCGCCCTTGAACGCGGCCAGTTGAGGGGATGACAGCAGTACCTTCGTGACTACGTGCTGGACGCCTGGCAAAGGGGCAACATGGTCACCCTCCTCCGGTCGTTGATTGATCAACAGGGTTGGCAGGACCACGCGACCTTTCTCCACGAGTACAGGAAGGCCGCTTCCAGCCTGGCCAAGGAAACCGGTGACCCGTCCCTGGCCTCGCTCACCCTTTCGAAGAGCACGTTCGACCGGTGGTACAGCGGCAAGGCGATGCCGCAGACGGACGCGCGGCGGGTGCTCGCGCACCTGTTCAAGCGGCCGGTCCCCCAACTCCTCGCCGAGGCCCCGGCCGCACCACAACCGGCGCCATCTGGGGCAGTCGGCACCAGTGCGCCGCACGATGAGCCCCGCGCCACGTCTGGCGCGGACTTACAGCGAATGGAGAGGTTTGCAGCCATGGCCGCACGACGGGCAATCGAGTTCGCAATGGGTGCCGAGCGCAACGAGGTCGGGCGGGAAACCCTGAGCCATCTCCAGGACCAGGTACGCCGCATCGCCGAGATTTACACCCGCGTGCCCCTCGGCCAGATCCTCGACGACATGACCCAGGTACAGGACATGACCTTTCGCCTGCTGGAAAGCGGGCGGGCGAAACCTTCCGAAAGCCGGGAACTGTACCTGCTCGCCGCTCTTCAGTCCGGGATGCTCGCGAAGGCCAGCCATGACCTCAGCGACCCGCAATCCGCCATGATGCAGGCGCGTACCGCCGCCGTGTGCGCCGATCAGGCCGAGCACCAGGCCATGCGGGCCTGGGTCCGGGGTCTCCAGTCCCTGATTTCCTACTGGGCCGACAGGCCCGAAGACGCCTTGCACTACGCGCGCCAAGGGGCCGACCTGGGCAAGGATCTGCGTGGCAGCGTCACCGTCTGGCTGGCCGGCCTGGAATCGCGCGCAGCAGCCCTGCTGAGTGACGCGACCACCGTCCGCGCGGCGAACCACCGCGCGGAAGAACTGCGGGAGCGGACCACGCCAGACGACCTGGACAGCCTCGGCGGGAACTTCTTCTTCCCGCCCGTCAAGCAGACGTACTACGAAGTCGAGGCCAATGTCCTGCTCGGTGACAGCAGCGCCGACCTCATAAGGCGTGCGGAGCAGGCAGTACAGGGCTTCAGCAACCCTGACGACCCGAACTGGGCGTTCGGCGACGAGGCTGGCTCCCGGTCGAACCTCGCCCTGGCGCGTCTCTACACGGGCGACTTGGACGGAGCCGCCGAGGCCGTGCATCCCGTCCTGGAACTACCGCCCAGCCAGCGCAACGCAGGCATCATCGCTTCAGCCCAGCGAGTACGCGCCTCGCTCATGCGAGGGCCCGTCCGCGATGCGTCGGCAGCACGGGAACTGCGGGAGGAGATCGCCGAGTTCAGCAGCCGTCCCACACTCGGGAGGACCCGCTGAGCGACAACGCTACGCTCGCTTGCATGTACCCCGTCTCCCATCACGGCGACCGCCTCTCTCTGCGTGAACTGACCATGGACGACGTGGACGCCGTCCATGCCATCTACGGCAGTGAGAAGGTCACCGAGCATCTGAGCTTCACGCCTCGGTCCCGCCCGGAAGTCCAAGGCATGGTCGAACGATGCATCGCGTCAGCGAAGGTCTCACCACGCGAGGAGTACGCACTCGCCGTGGTGAAACAGGACGGCGGCGAGGTGGTCGGATTCGCCCGCCTCGCCCTCGACCCGCACCAGCCGCGTGCGGCCACGATCGGCGGTGCGCTGCGTCACGGAACCTGGGGATTCGGCTACGGCCGCGAGATGGCCCGTCTACTGCTCGCCCTCGCGTTCACCGACCTGGACCTTCACCGCGTCTGGGCGGCCCGCGCCCCGCTTAACACCTCGGTGGAGAAAACGGTGTTGGCTGTCGGCATGACCGAAGAGGGCCGCATCCGTGGCCACGTGTACGTACGCGGAGCATGGCGGGACTCCATCACGTACGGCATCCTGCGCGAAGAGTGGGAGGCGCACGGAAACCGCCCGGACGCCCACCCCGCGCCGTGATCGTGTCCCGGCCCGAGCGGCCAGCGGGCCGAACCCACCTCCACCGAAAGGACTCGCCCCCTTGAGCATCGAAGGATTACTGAAGGAAGCGGCTGCCCGGGGCGTTACCCGGCTGCCGCAGCCGTCCCACCTGTCGCACGTACGCGTCTGGCCCGCACACGGCGGGCAGTGGGTCGCCGAAGTCGGCGAGCCGCCACACAACATCACGGTCGGCGACGGCCTCTACCCGAGCCAGGACGACGCCCGTACGACGGCCCTGGCCCACATCAGCCTGGAACGCGCCAAGCTGATGACCCTCCTGCCCGAGGAGCTGGCCCGCCAAGCGGCCTCCCTCCCCGACCCCGTCGTCGCCCAGTGGGACAGCTGAAGTGGCGCCGGGCCCCGGCACCCATAACGGGCCACCGGGGGCTACCCGGCGAGCCCAACGGGCGCACCCGCCCACCAGACCGCATGCTCGGCGTCCCAATGGCCGTCCTTGAGGGGCAGGTGGAGCGACGTATGCTCGTCAGCAGCGCTGCCGCGACCGCGACAGCCCTGGTAATCGCCTCGGACCTGCTCAGCGCCGGTTTCGCCGCACGCCTCAGCGGCGGGCCTTCCATCGACGACTGGGAAGCCAAGCTCGCCGCCTACGGCACCGACTACATGTCGCTGGGCGCCTCCGACGTGCAGCGCCAGGTCACGGGTGAGCTGGTCGTGGTGCAGCAGCAGTTGGACACCCCGAGGCTGTGGTCGGTCGCCGCGCGGCTGATGACCCTGTACGCCAAGACGTTTCCCGGCACCGACGGCACCAAGACGGTCAACTGGTACCGACTCGCCGCAGAAGCGGCCGACCGCTCCGGAGACGACGACACTCGCGTCTGGGTCCGGGGCCGGGCCGCCATCGCCCTGGGCTACGAAGGGGCCGCGCTCGGCGTCGCCGACATACTGGCCGACCAGGCCATCGCCATCAGCCGGAAACCCTCCCTGGGCCTGCTGAACGGCGTCATGGGCAAGGCCCACGCCGCCGCACTCCGCGGAGACCAAGACAGCGCGCTGCGGCTCATGGACCGTGGACGCCGCATCTTCGACGCCTCCGGCTCCGCCGATCAGACATCGGACTACGCCGTCCCGCACTGGCGGATGAACGTCTTCATGTCCCTCCTCCTCGCCCGCCTCGGCCTGGAGAAAAAAGCAGCCGGCGCCCAGGAGGCCGCACGCCGCGAACTGCCGGACACCCTTCCCCGCTTCGCGACCCACCTCGACCTGCACAAGGGCCTCATGCTGGCACGCGCAGGTGACAAAGCGGGTGGCACCGCGTACGCCCAGGAGGCCATGGACAAGCTGCCGCCGGACAAGCATTCGCTGACCTTGCGGATGCTCATGAACGAGATCCGTGCATAGCTTCGAGGCCGATGCGGACGTAGTGAAAGCGGAGGGGCCAACCCGGACCGGTGAACCGGCCACCGGGCCGCAGGCGCCAACGATGCGGGAGGAACCGGGGGACCACGGATACGGGACGGCTTCTATCCGGTGCCCGCCCTGCGGCCTACCGCCTTACGGTCGCCCTCGGCAGCCGCACCGCGCGACCGCCGAAACATGACGATGAAATACGAGAACGTCGCAACAGCAATTCCTGTTGCAGCTCCGAATGAATTACAGAACAGATCATCGATGTCTGCGGTACGCCCGGCGGCCATTACCTGCTGAAGCGCTTCGATACTTGCGCTGAGGGCAGCACTCCACACCAAGGTCCACCAGCCACGCCGCGAGCTGAACCAGCCCAGGACTCCCACCGGGAAGAACATGGCAGCATTGCCGATGTACTGGCTGACCAACAGGCCATCCTCAGAGTGTCCGATTCCGCTGGCCCTGAAAGAAGCACCGAGACGCCAGTTGACGGGCTCCTGGTACGTACCAGGCGGCTGATCTGGCGCAACCGTTACCACCGCTACCAGCACGACCCAGCTCCACAGGAGAACGCGCACCGTCGCCCTGGTCCTGTCCGGGTGACGCTGCATGCCCCAAGCGCACACGGCAGTAGCCAGCGCGGCGCCCGCGACCAGCAGAGCCATGGTCGCGGGCGACACGAACAGAACGCGCCAAGGTGTCACGGGCAACGCCATTTGCTGATGTAGTCGTCACTACCGCCCCGGACCTTCATGACGGCACGAATGCATTCAGGCACGCTGACGTTCTCCCACGTGACGTGTGCCAGGAGTCTTCACCCTTCTTGATGTTCTCCCAGTACCCTGTCCAGACCTTGAACCCTCCGACATTCTGGTAGCTTGACTGAATGATGGCAGATCCGTCGCCGCCGGACATCCGAAATCCCCGTGCATGACGAAAATAAACTAACGTCACGCGACCCGCAAGCACGGGATTACAGGTGGCGGTTTTCTGCCACCACCTGGCCACAGCCTGCCTTTTGCATCCCCGAGCCCGAAGCCGGGGGCACTCAGGGACCGGGACACATGGGCCCGAGGGGGCCACCGGGCCGCAGGTGGCGACGAGACGGGAGGGGTCGGGGGTGCAGGGGCAGGGTGCTGGACGTGAACGTATATTTTCGTATTTGGGCGGCTGGTTCTGGCCCAGGCAACACCCAAGCCGAGGCCGCCTAAATGCGTA
>NZ_JAVSCF010000108.1:0-20002 GCF_031932565.1 Streptomyces sp. B1866 | reverse complement strand
GGGCCGCGTCCCGGCCGTCGGCGGGCCCGGTCAGCAGCGTCCGCAGCAGCTCGCCCGCGGCAGCGCCCGCCCGCGTCTCGGCGGCGAGCAGCGCGCCGATGCGGGCCGTGGTCTCCACCGCCCGCGCCAGGCGCGGGTCGGGCGGCGCGCCGGGCCCGCCCAGCTCCAGGTCGGCCAGGTGGCCGTCGTCCAGCAGCCACACGTACCCGTACACCACGCCGCCGTGCCGTACGGGCAGGCAGATGCGGCCCATGAGGACGCCCGCGGCCGGGTCGGGCGGGATGCGCAGCGGGTGGCGGGCCCGCGCGATGCCGAAGCCCTCGAACCAGGCCCGGACCGCGGGCGTCGAGCGCCGCCGCAGGATGGAGCGGGTGCGCACCGGGTCCAGCGGCGGGCCGTCGCCGTCGCCGTCCGCGTCGTCGCCCGGGCCGCTGTCCTGCACGCCGAAGGCGATCAGCCGGAAGTCGCGGTCCTCCAGGGTCGCGGGCGCGCCGAGGGCGGCCGAGACCTCGTCCACGAGTTGCTGGTAGTCGTCGCGCACCCGGCGGGCACCTCCCCTCCCGCGCCCATTGTCATACATCTGTATGAGATCCGGGTCACGGGCGCGTGACAGCTGTCGATGGCCGCCCGCGCGTGCCGTTCCTAGGGTTGCGGTGAGCCCGCTCCCCGGCGCCCGCGCGGGGGAGCCACGGCGAAACCGTGGAGGTGGTGCCCCGTGCTGGGTCCTGTACTGCGTGCCGCAGCGCGCAGCGACGGCGTGCGCCGCGTGGTGTCGACCGCGCCGGTCACCCGCCCGCTGGTGGACCGGTTCGTGGCGGGCGAGGACCTGCCCGGCGCGCTGCGGGCCGCCGGGTCCCTGACCGCGCGCGGCCTGTACGTCACGCTGGACCACCTCGGCGAGGACGTCACCGACCGGGCCCGGGCGCTGCGCTCCCGGGACGCCTACCTGGCGCTGCTGGAGGCGCTGGCCGCGCGGGGGCTGGCCGGGCGGGCCGAGGTGTCGGTGAAGCTGTCCGCGTTCGGGCAGGCCCTGCCGGGCGGCCACGACCTGGCCCTGGCCCACGTCACCCCGGTGGCCGAGGCCGCCGACGCGGCGGGCACCACGGTCACCCTCGACATGGAGGACCACACCACGGTCGACTCCACCCTCGCCGCGCTGGCCGCGCTGCGCGGGCCGTTCCCGGGCACGGGGGCGGTGCTCCAGGCGTGCCTGCACCGCACCGAGGAGGACTGCCGGGCCCTGTCCGGCCCCGGCTCGCGCGTGCGGCTGGTCAAGGGCGCCTACCGCGAGCCCGCGCGGGTGGCCTTCCAGCGCCGCGGCGAGGTGGACCGGGCGTACGCGCGCTGCCTGGCCGCCCTGATGGCGGGCAAGGGCTATCCCATGGTCGGCAGCCACGACCCGCGCATGGTCGCGCTGGCCCTGCGGCTGGCCGGGCGGCACGGGCGCGGCCCGGACGACTACGAGTTCCAGATGCTGTACGGCATCCGGGAGGCGGAGCAGGCGCGGTTGGCGGCGGCGGGCCACCGGATGCGGGTTTATGTCCCGTATGGCACAGACTGGTACGGGTACTTCATGCGGCGGCTCGCGGAGCGGCCCGCGAACCTCGCCTTCTTCCTCCGCTCGGTCGCCGGCCGCCGCTGACCGCGTCCCCCGACAGCAGCGCACCCGCACACCGCACAACGACGTGAAGGAGATGTCGCCACCATGGACGCCGTGACCCAGGTGCCGGTGCCGGTGAACGAGCCGGTGCACGGCTACGCCCCCGGCAGCCCCGAGCGGGCCCGCCTCGAAGCCCGCCTGAAGGAGCTGGCCGGCGATCCGGTCGACCTGCCGATGACCATCGGCGGCGCGCGGCGCATGGGCGGCGGCGCGCGGTTCGACGTGGTCCAGCCGCACCGCCACGCGGCGCGCCTGGGCACGTACGCCAACGCCACCCGGCAGGACGCGCGGGACGCCGTCGACGCCGCGCTGGCCGCCGCGCCCGCCTGGCGGGCCCTGTCCTTCGACGACCGGGCGGCGGTGCTGCTGCGCGCCGCCGAGCTGCTGGCCGGGCCCTGGCGGGAGACCGTCGCCGCCTCCACCATGCTCGGCCAGTCCAAGACCGCCCAGCAGGCCGAGATCGACGCGCCGTGCGAGCTGGTCGACTTCTGGCGCTTCAACGTCCACTTCGCCCGCCAGATCCTGGCCGAGCAGCCGGTGGCCCACGCGCCCGGCGTGTGGAACCGCCTGGACCACCGGCCGCTGGAGGGCTTCGTCTACGCCGTCACGCCGTTCAACTTCACCGCCATCGCGGGCAACCTGCCCACGGCCCCGGCGCTCATGGGCAACGTGGTGGTGTGGAAGCCGTCCCCGGCCCAGACGCACTCGGCCGTGCTGGTGATGGACCTGCTCACCGAGGCCGGCCTGCCGCCCGGCGTGATCAACCTGGTCACCGGCGACGGCCTGGAGGTCTCCGAGGTCGCGCTCGCCCACCCGGACCTGGCGGGCATCCACTTCACCGGCTCGACGGCCACCTTCCAGCACCTGTGGCGGACGGTCGGCGCCAACATCGCCGCGTACCGCACGTACCCGCGCCTGGTGGGCGAGACGGGCGGCAAGGACTTCGTCGTGGCGCACCCGTCGGCCGACCCGGCGGTGCTGCGCACGGCGCTGGTCCGCGGCGCGTTCGAGTACCAGGGGCAGAAGTGCTCCGCCGCCTCCCGCGCGTACGTGCCCCGGTCGGTCTGGGACGGGGGCTTCCGCGAGGAGTTCGCGGCCGAGGTGGACGGGCTGGCCGTCGGCGACGTGACCGACCTGCGCAACTTCATGGGCGCCGTCATCGACGCGCGCGCGTTCGCCAAGAGCCGGGACGCCATCGACCGGGCCGAGGCCGACCCCTCGGTGGAGGTGGTCGCCGGCGGCACCTACGACGACAGCGTCGGCTACTTCGTCCGGCCCACGGTGCTGGCCTGCACCGACCCGGACAGCGAGATCTTCAGATGCGAGTACTTCGGGCCCATCCTGAGCGTGTACGTCTACGAGGACGGCGACTACGACGCCATGCTGCGGCAGATGGAGTCGGCGGCGCCCTACGGCCTGACCGGCAGCGTCATCGCCCGGGACCGGGCCGCGGCCGCGGCCGCCTGCGAGACGCTGCGCTTCGCGGCGGGCAACTTCTACGTCAACGACAAGCCGACCGGAGCCGTCGTCGGCCAGCAGCCCTTCGGCGGCGGGCGCGCCTCGGGCACCAACGACAAGGCGGGCGCCCGGCAGAACCTCGTGCGCTGGACCTCCACCCGTGCCATCAAGGAGACCTTCGTGCCGCCGACCGACTACCGCTACCCGCACATGGGGTGACGCCGCCGCGCCGCGCTCGCACCGCGCTGCGGCGCGGCGTCGCGGACACGGGCGAGAAAGCGGGAGAAGAAGTGGCCGGTTTGTAAACTCCGTGGAATGCCGCACGCGTGTCGCCGTGACCGACGGGACCCGCTTGTAGCGTGGACGCGTGAAGTCACCTGGGAAAGTCGACGTGTTCCGCTACCCGGCATATCCGTGGGAGCGAAAACCGCCCGCGCCATTCTCGCCGGGCCAGGTGGACCTGATACGCGGTGCCGGGCGCCCGCACACGTGGAACCGCCGCCAGACGCTGATCCGGGAGGGCGACCACCCGGACGGCGTGGTGCTGATCGGCGCCGGTCTGACGAAGATAACCAAGCACTGTGAAAACGGGTACACCAGCACGCTCGCGGTGCGCGGCGCGGGCGAACTCGTCGGCGAGCAGGCGTGCCTCGACGGCGGCAGGCGGTCGGCGACCGTGACGGCCCTGGAGCAGGTCAGCGGCGTGGTCGTACCGCTGGACCGCTTCCGCCGGCTGCTGTCCGCCGACGAGGCGCTGTGCCTGGCCGTGCTGTGCGGCATGTCCGTGCGGCTGCGCGACTCCGAGGTTCTGCGGGCGGACCACGGTGCCTGGCCCGGGCCCGTCCGGGTCGGCCAGGTGTTGCTGGGACTGGCCGTACGGTACGGGACCGACGCCCGCGAGCGGCCCGGCGCCCGGTCCGTCCCGCTGAACCAGAACGAGCTCGCCGGCGCCGCCGCCACCTCCCGCGAGACGGTGCAGCGCACCATGCGGCGCCTCCAGCGGGAGGGCCTGGCCGACGGCGCGCGCGGGCGCGTCGTCGTGCTCGACCCGGCCCGGCTGCGGCGCTGGGTCGACGCGCAGACCTCCCGGTGACGGCCGCGCCGCCGCCCGCCGCGGCGGGCCCCCGCGCCGCCGGAGCGGACCCGCGCGCCGTCGCGCCGCGGTTCACCCGCCGTGTGCGTCATCTGACGCTGTGACCCTGCCCGGCCGCGGGCTTGGATGACTGCGACGCCTGGACCCGGCAATTCCGCGGGTCCGGGACGCCGCACGATCCCAGCCGAGACCGGATAGGACGGCATGAAAAGCAAGAGGCACCACTATTCAATTCTCGTGATCGACATCGAGAAATTCGGCCGCAGGTCGGACCCCGTCCAGCAGTGGCTCCGGGAACGGCTGTACGAATTGACCGAGCAGTCGTTGGAGGAGATCGGCGTCGACCCGGCCGCCGACCCCCTTCCGCAGGACCGGGGAGACGGGTTCTTCTGGCTGTTCCCCGGCACCGTCCCCAAGACCGACCTCGCCGGGCACTTCGTGGCCACGCTGTGGCGGAAGCTGCTCGGGTACGCCCGTACCAGCAGCGACGAGGCCGTGCTGCGGCTGCGGGTCGCGCTGCACGCGGGAGAGGTCGCCTGGGACGGCAAGGGCTGGGTGGGCACCGACCTCAACGTCGCCTGCCGGCTGGTGGACCTCGCGCCGCTGCGCGCCGCGCTGGCGGCGGGCCGGCGCTCGGGCCTGGCCCTGTCCGTGTCCGACCAGTGGTACCGCAGCGTGATCCGGCACGGCTACCCGGAGGTGGACCGGCCGTCCTTCCGCCCGGTCCGGTTCGACGCCAAGGAGATCGTGAACGAGACGGCCTGGGTCCGGGTGCCCGGCTACCACGCGCCGCCGGGCATCGGCGACTGGGAGCCGCGCGAGGCCCTGCCGCACCCCTGATCCGCCCCGCCGCCGCCCGGCTCCCGGCCCGCCGCCCGGCCGGGGGCGCGGCGGGCCGCCGGGAGGGCCGGGCAGGGCCGAGTCGCAAACGTGCGGCGGCGGATAACGGCCGGGGATCAAGTGGCGGACGGCCATGGACGTTCGAGGTGTAACGATGCTAGCGTCACACCCGCAAGTAGCCGGTATTTGCGGCGGTTTACGAGGATAACCAGCGAGCGGGCGCCGTCGAGCGGCGCCGGGGCTGGGGTCGAGGTCGAACGGGGGTTGGCCTCGCCCGCCGCCGGGGTGTCTCCCGGGATCGCCCGCCGCTCCGTCCTCCCGCCGGGCCCCGCGTCCGCCGCCGGCGCGCACGGCCCCTCGCCCGGGCCGCCCGCAGGCCGCCGCGCAGGCCGTCCCCCTCTGACCGCTCTCGGACCGGTCCGAGAGCCCGCCCGCGGAACCGCCCCCGGCCGGTCCCCCGCCTGGCCCAAGCCCGCCCTTCCGCCTGACCTCCGGGCCGTTTCCTGCCTGCTCCGCGTGTCGCGCGTCTCAGATAGTAGGAAGCCCGAGTAATTGTGCAGACAGCACCGGGCAGCCTGGCCTACGTTTGTAGGAGCCGAACGATCCGCTGCATCCAGCGATGGCGGGCGCGGCCGCGCCGAGGCAGGCGACCCCTGCGGCGCCCGGCCCCCGCCCACGGCCCCGACCGGCGCGCACCGCCCCGGCCGCGCGTCCTTCCCTCCCCGCCCGTACGGGCCGGCCGTGAGCCCGCCCGTACGCGCCAGGCAGGACGGACGCGGGCCGTCGGCTCCGGGACACGTCCCGGCCCGCCCGGGCGGACCAGGAGACTCAGGTATCCAGGAGAGGAGACGTGACGATGGCCGCGAGGACCGTTCGCAGGATCCGCCGCCCCCGCCCGACCGACAACGCCGACCGTAAGAACGCCGCCGCCGCGCTCCAGCGCGCGCTCGACCGCCGCGACAACGGCGGCGCCACCGGCCACTGACGGCCGCGCCCGGCCGCCGGGCCGCCGCCCCCGCGCACCCGCACCGGGCAGCCGGACCGCTCGTACCCGAGGCGTCCGCCGCCGGGTGAGGCGCGGCGGGGCGCATCCGCGCTCGACCCGTCGGCGGGGCGCACCCGCCTCGGGCACCAGACAGACCGCCCGTCTGGACGCGTCACGACGGCGACCGCCCACCGGGCCGTACGACGGCAGGCCGTCCCGCCGAGCCCTGACGGACCTGTCCGCCCGGCGAGGCCGCCGGAAGCACCCGCACGGCCGAGCGGCCTGGACGGCGGCCACCCGGCAGTTCCCCGCGCGGGTCCTCCGAGGCGGCCCGCCCCCCGGTGACGCCGCGCGAGCCGTCAGCCCGTCCGCCCGCATGCGGGGCCCGCCGCCTGCCCCGGCACGCGGGCGCGCCCCCGGCAGGGGCGGGGGCACGCGGGCACGCCCCCGCCCCTGCCCGGCGGCGTTACCGCCCGGCCCGCCGCGAGGCGCGCCGCGTCACCTCGAAGTGGTCCACCCGCTCGCCCGTCTCCGCCAGCGCCGTCACCTTGAGGCGCGGCGCGTGCCCGCCCGGGTCGGACTCCACGGCGAGGAAGGAGAAACCGGTGTAGCGCACCCGCGACCACTCCACGGTCTCCTTCTCCTTCTCCCGGCCCTCCTCCCAGTGGTACGAGGGCACCTCGTCGACGTCCTCGACGTGGCCCTCGTAGCTGTCGGGCACGGGGAAGTCGTACAGGTGCGCGCCGGCCCCGCCCGCCGTCACGTAGACGATGCCGTCCTTCGCCGAGTCCACGCTCTCGCCGACCGGGACCCGGCGGGCGATCCTGCCGCCGCGCAGCGCGTCGGTGCGCTCGTACACGTGGTTGTGGCCGTTGATGACCAGGTCCACCGTGTGCTTGTCGAACAGCGGCACCCACGCGTCGCGCACGCCGCCGTCGGAGGCGTGCGCCTTGGTGGTGGAGTAGGCGCAGTGGTGGAAGAAGACGACGACGAAGTCGACGCCGGGTGTGGCCCGCAGCTTTCCCAGCCGCTTGTCCAGCCACCGGGTCTGCGCGCCGTCGGTGTAGCCGGTGTTGGCGGTGATCTCGTAGCTGACGTCGTTGGCGTCGAGCGAGACGACGGCCACGTTGCCGTAGACGAAGGAGTACACGCCGGGCGAGCGCCGCGGGTCCGGGCCGTTGTCCGGCAGGGACCAGCGGGCGAGCTGGCCGCCGTAGCCGTCGGGGGAGTACCACGCCTCCATGTCGTGGTTGCCGGTCGCCACCATCCACGGCACGCGCGAGGCGACGGTGTCGGTCTGCGCGAGGAACTGGTCCCACACGCGCGCGTCGTACACGTCCGTCTCCTGGCCCGCGCCGGAGGAGTCCGCGTAGCAGATGTCCCCGGCGTGCAGGTGGAACGACGGGTCCTGACCGAGGATCACCTGGTCGTTGGCGAGCGCGTCGTAGCTGACGCCCTGGTCGCCGAAGGCGGTGAAGACGAACCGCTCGGCTTTGGCGGGCGCGGTGCGGAAACTGCCGACGCGTGAGATGTTGCGCGGGTCGGCCGGGTCGAAGCCGTCGTGGCCCACGCCGTAGTAGTACGTCACGCCCGGGTGCAGCCCGTCCAGGGCCGCGTGCAGGTAGTACTGGTCCACGGCCGGGAGCTTGGCCGACAGCGCCGGGGTGTGCAGGTGGCGGACCTCGGCGGGGATCTGCCGGGTCAGCTCCCACGGCTTCAGGCCGACCCGCACGTACGGCCTGCGCACCGCGAACGGCACCTGCCAGGACACGCGCATCTGCGTGCGGGGGTCGGCGCCGAAGGCCAGGTGGCGGCCGAAGGGCGCGACGTGCGCGCCGTCGACGGCGACGCGGCGCGGCAGCGTGGCGAAGGCCGGGGCGGCCTGAGGTCCGGCGGCGCACGCCGCACCGGTCAGGGCCCCCGCCCCCGCGATCGCCCCGGCCCCCGCCGCCCCGCCGCGCAGTACCCGCCGCCGGGTGAGCCTGGTGCGCAGGTATGCGTGCTGCTCGGCCATGGTCATGCGGCTCGCGAGCGGTTCTGGAATGCCAACCCGTGGTGTATGCATGTGAGGAAACTTCCCAGTCGTGGTCGAAGGCGTTCGGTACGGGAGGTGAACGGCATACATACGGCCCTCCATGTGTCCGTATGGCGGACGCAAAGGGCCGAAAGCTGGGACGGGGAGTAGGGTCCCGGTATGTCTCGCAGCATTCGCCTCGCAGTGATTCCCGGTGACGGTATCGGCAAGGAGGTCGTCGCGCAGGGCCTCAAGGTCCTCGACGCGGTGCTCCCGCAGGACGTGAAGCTGGAGAAGCGGACGTACGACCTCGGCGCCGCGCGCTGGCACGCCACCGGCGAGACCCTGCCCGACGCGGACCTGGAGTCCCTGAAGGACCACGACGCGATCCTGCTCGGCGCCATCGGCGACCCGTCCGTGCCGTCGGGCGTGCTGGAGCGCGGGCTGCTGCTGAAGCTGCGCTTCGCCTTCGACCACTACGTGAACCTGCGCCCGTCGAAGCTGCTGCCGAACACCGCCTCCCCGCTCGCCGGCCGGCCCGCCATCGACTTCACGGTGGTGCGCGAGGGCACCGAGGGCCCGTACGTGGGCAACGGCGGCACCCTGCGCGCCGGCACCCCCGCCGAGATCGCCACCGAGGTCAGCGTGAACACCGCCTACGGCGTGGAGCGCCTGGTGCGGTACGCGTACGAGCGGGCCGCCGCCACGGCGCGCAAGAAGCTGACGCTGGTGCACAAGAACAACGTGCTGGTGAACGCCGGGCACCTGTGGAAGCGGATCTTCGACGCGGTGGGCGCCGAGTACCCGCAGGTCACGACCGACTACCTGCACGTCGACGCGGCCACCATCTTCTTCGTCACGCAGCCCGAGCGGTTCGACGTGATCGTCACCGACAACCTCTTCGGCGACATCCTGACCGACCTGGCCGCCGCCGTCAGCGGCGGCATCGGGCTCGCCGCGAGCGGCAACATCAACCCCTCCGGCGCCTTCCCGTCGATGTTCGAGCCGGTCCACGGCTCCGCGCCCGACATCGCGGGCACCGGCAAGGCCGACCCGACGGCGACCGTGCTGTCGGTGGCCCTGCTGCTCTCGCACCTCGGACTCGCGGCCGAGGCGGCCCGTGTCGAGGCCGCCGTCGCCGCCGACCTGACGGAGCGGGGCGACACCTTCCGCACCACGGACGAGGTCGGCGACGCGCTCGCCGCCCGAGTATCCGGCTGAGGTCCTACAGCCTCGCACCGCCGCGCGGCCGGACCTCACCCCGCCCGCGGGCCCGTCACGGCGAGCCCGGTCCCTCGCGGACCGGCTCCACCGGGCCCGCGCGGGGAATCCAACCCTCCGTCGACCGCGCCCGTCCGCCTTCACCGGTCTCCCGACTCGCCGTTCGAGTGATAATCGAGTCGTGGGGCCGTCGCGAGGAAAAGCTCGGACGTCCTACCATCGGCGCACCGCTGTCAGGCGGTGCCCGGGGCCGGGGCGGGTGAGCGCGGTCCGCCACAACCTCACGGTGAAGGACTGAACTCATGAGCAGCACACCCTCAACGGCCTCAGCGGCCTCCGCACAGCCGGCGCTTCCGGTGATCGAGCTGAAGCCCTCCTCCTCCCCGCTGTCCGCCGCCGAGCGGGAGCGCATCCTGGCCGCCCCCGGCTTCGGCCGTCATTTCACCGACCATATGGTCACCATCAAGTGGACGGCGGGCCGTGGCTGGCACGACGCGCAGCTGGTGCCGTACGCGCCGCTGTCGCTGGACCCGGCGAACATGACGCTGCACTACGCGCAGACCATCTTCGAGGGCCTGAAGGCCTACCGGCAGCCGGACGGCGGGGTGGCCACCTTCCGGCCGGAGGCCAACGCGTTGCGCTTCCAGGCCTCCGCCCGCCGCATGGCCATGCCCGAGCTGCCCGCGGAGACGTTCGTCGCGGCGGTGGACGCGCTGGTCGCCCAGGACGGGGCGTGGGTGCCCGGCCGCGGCGAGGAGACGCTGTACGTGCGGCCCTTCATGTTCGCCAGCGAGGTGGCCCTCGGCGTGCGGCCCGCCGACGAGTACCTGTTCGTCGTCATCGCCTCGCCCGCCGGCGCCTACTTCTCCGGCGGCGTCAAGCCGGTGTCGGTCTGGCTGTCGGAGGAGTACGTGCGCGCCGCGCCGGGCGGCACGGGCGCGGCCAAGACGGGCGGCAACTACGCCGCCTCCCTCGTCGCCCAGGCGCAGGCCGCCGAGCAGGGCTGCGACCAGGTGGTGTGGCTGGACGCCACCGAGCGCCGCTGGATCGAGGAAATGGGCGGCATGAACCTGTACTTCGTCTACGGCGACCGCATCGTCACCCCCGAGCTGTCCGGCTCGCTGCTGCCGGGCATCACCCGCGACTCGCTGCTGCGCATCGCCGCCGACCTGGGCTACCGGGTGGCGGAGGAGCGCATCAGCGTGGAGGACTGGCGGCGGGGGAACGCGGACGGCTCGCTGACGGAGGTGTTCGCCTGCGGCACCGCCGCCGTCATCACCCCGGTCGGCTCGGTGAAGTCGGCCGCCGGGGCGTGGACCGTGGCCGACGGGCAGCCGGGCGAGGTCACCCTGCGCCTGCGCAAGGCCCTGCTGGACATCCAGACCGGCGACGCACCCGACCCCTACGGCTGGATGCACCGGGTGGTGTGACCTGAATGCACCGCGTGGTGTGACGCCGAGGCCGCGCCGTCCGCACCGGCGGCGCGGCCCGTGCCCCGCAGACGCCGCCCGCGCGTGCCGCCCACGCCCGGTGGCCGGTGGGCGGCACGCGCGTGGCGGCACGGATCCGCGGTCGCCCCGCGCGTACGGGCGCCCGAACGCGCGCGCGGCGCGGGCCCGCATCCTGAGACGGGCGGGTGCCGACGGCACGCGTGTGCCAGAATGCCACCGTGCTCTCGTTCGCCATCATTATTGGCAGCAAGCGCGCCGGTCCGCAGTGACCGCCCCGACCGACCCCGGTACGGCGCGGACACCGCGTCCCCAGACCCGCGCGCAGACCTCTCGCACCCGCGAGAGGTTTTTTCGTTGTCAGGACGGCCACAGCCGCCCGAGCGGCGCGAGGGACCATAGGGGGGACGGTGGAACCGGTTCTTCCGGTAGACCGAGATCGATCCTGACAGGAGCCAGATCACCATGCAGGACCTGCCCAAGGCCCCCTCCAGGGACCTGCCCGACGACAGCTTCCACGTCTTCGACACCACGCTGCGCGACGGCGCGCAGCGCGAGGGCATCAACCTCACCGTCGCGGACAAGCTGACCATCGCCCGGCACCTGGACGACTTCGGCGTGGCCTTCATCGAGGGCGGCTGGCCCGGCGCCAACCCGCGCGACACCGAGTTCTTCGCGCGGGCCCAGGCGGAAATCGACTTCCGGCACGCGAAACTCGTCGCCTTCGGGGCCACCCGCAAGGCGGGCGTATGCGCCGAGGACGACCCCCAGGTGACCACCCTGCTCGACTCCGGCGCCCCGGTCGTCACCCTCGTCGCCAAGTCCCACGACCGGCACGTGGAGCTGGCCCTGCGCACCACGCTGGAGGAGAACCTGGCGATGGTCCGCGACACCGTCGCCCACCTGCGCGCCCACGGCCGCCGCGTCTTCGTCGACTGCGAGCACTTCTTCGACGGCTACCGCGCCAACCCCGAGTACGCCAAGAGCGTGGTCCGCGCCGCGCACGGCGCGGGCGCGGACGTCGTCGTGCTGTGCGACACCAACGGCGGCATGCTCCCCGCCCAGGTCGACGCCGTGGTCCGCACGGTGCTCGCCGACACCGGCGCCCGCCTGGGCATCCACGCCCAGGACGACACCGGCTGCGCGGTCGCCAACACCCTGGCCGCCGTCGACGCCGGCGCCACCCACGTGCAGTGCACCGCCAACGGTTACGGCGAGCGCGTCGGCAACGCCAACCTCTTCCCGGTCGTCGCCGCGCTGGAGCTGAAGTACGGCCGCCGGGTGCTGCCCGAGGGCGCGCTGCGCGAGATGACCCGCATCTCCCACGCCATCGCCGAGGTGGTCAACCTCAGCCCGTCCAGCCACGAGCCGTACGTCGGCGTGTCGGCCTTCGCGCACAAGGCGGGCCTGCACGCCTCGGCCATCAAGGTGGACCCCGACCTGTACCAGCACATCGACCCCGAACTGGTCGGCAACACCATGCGCATGCTGGTGTCCGACATGGCGGGCCGCGCCTCGGTGGAGCTGAAGGGCAAGGAGCTGGGCATCGACCTCGGCGGCGACCGGGAGCTGGTCGGCCGCGTGGTCGAGCGCGTCAAGGAGCGCGAACTGGCGGGCTACTCCTACGAGGCCGCCGACGCCTCCTTCGAACTCCTGCTCCGGGCCGAGGCCGACGGCCGCGCCCGCCGCCACTTCCGCGTCGAGTCCTGGCGCGCCATCGTCGAGGACCGCCCCGACGGCACCCACGCCAACGAGGCCACCGTCAAGCTGTGGGCCAAGGGCGAGCGCATCGTCGCCACCGCCGAGGGCAACGGCCCGGTCAACGCCCTCGACCGCGCCCTGCGCGTCGCCCTGGAGCGCATCTACCCGCAGCTCGCGCGCATGGAGCTGGTCGACTACAAGGTCCGCATCCTGGAGGGCAGGCACGGCACCGAGTCCACCACCCGCGTCCTGGTCACCACCTCGGACGGCCGGGCCGAGTGGTCGACGGTCGGCGTCGGCGAGAACGTCATCGCCGCGTCCTGGCAGGCGCTGGACGACGCGTACGCGTACGGGCTGCTGCGCGCCGGGGTCGAGCCGTCGGAGGACGAGGCAGGGGAGTAGCCGGACGCCTGGTGCCGTACCCGTGGACAAGAGCGGCTGTCTCGGCTGGAAGCGCGGTTCCCGCCGCTCAAGGCCCTTGCCGGACACTACCCTTGACGTTGGGTGAAGGCCGACGCACGAAGGGTAAGGGTGTTCGAATGGGCAGGTACCCGGATCCGATGGCGATCCCTCGTGCCCTCTACGGGGCGGAGCTGAGGCACCGGCGAGAGGCGGCGGGGCTGTCCATGTCGGAACTGAGTGAGCGGCTGTTCTGCTCGTCCTCGCTCGTCTGCAAGTTCGAGTCGGGGCACCGGAGGCCGCTGTTGGACATGGCCGAGCAGATCGACCTGGTACTGGGCACGGACGGGTGCTTCGCCCGCATGTGCAAGGAGATGCAGGCGGCGTCGGGGTACGCCGACTACTTCGCCGAGGCGGCGGAGCTGGAGCCCGACGCGGAGACGATCTGCGAGTACGCGCCCATTTTCCTGCCCGGGCTGCTCCAGACCGAGGCGTACACGCGCGCCATGGTCCGGGCCGCCCAGCCGACTGTGACAGATGCGGTCGTAGAGGACTTGGTGGCCGCTCGCGGGCACCGTATCGCCCGTTTCGAGGCTGCGGGTAAGCCCGAGATGTTCTCGGTCGTCGATGAGTCCGTTATCCGACGGCGGATCGGCGGACCAGCGGCCATGCGCGATCAGCTCCACCACCTGCTCGACCTGATGCGCCGCCGTCGCGTCTTCCTGCAAGTCCTGCCCCTGACGGCGGGGGCCTACGGCATGCCGAGCATGACCAAGCTCCTGTATCTCAAGGAGGGCCCGCCGGTGGTCTACATCGAGGGGCAGCACTCCGGGCAGTTGTCCGACGACCCGTCGCTGGTCGCTCGCTACGCCAGGTCCTACGATCTGGTGCGGAGCGCCGCGCTGTCCCCGGAGGCGTCCCTTTCCCTGATCGAATCGGTGGCGAAGGAGTACGCCAAGCATGCTGCCAAGCCCTGACCTGCGATCCGCGCGCTGGCGCACGTCGTCGTACTGCAATCCGACCGGCGGCGACTGCGTCGAGGTCGCGGACGGCGTCCCCGGCGTCATACCCGTCCGGGACAGCAAGGTCCCGGACGGGCCCGCCGTCGTGTTCGGGGCGCGGGCCTGGACCGCGTTCGTCGGCGCGGTGAAGGGCGGAGCCTTCCCGGCCGTCTGACGGGCGGCGGGCGGCGGCGGTCAGGGCCTCGTGAGGAAGTGCGTGGCGAGCCGGTCCAGCGTCGTCCGCATCGCCGGGCCGGTGCGCCGGGGGAAGCCGGGCCACTCCACGGCCAGGCGCGGGTACCGGGCGGTCGACCAGTCGTAGACCTCCGTCACCCGGGTGCCGTCGTCTCCCAGCTCGGCCAGCTCGTAGCGCCAGGTGTGGCCGCCGGTGACGCGCACCCGCCCCACCTGGAGCCAGGTCTGCCACCCGATCACGCGGTTCTTCTCGTACGTCACGACGGTGTTGACGGTCCGGTACGGGAACGGCCCGAGCCGCATGTCCATGCCGAAGCGGTCACCGGCCCCGCGCACCGGGCCGGTGTCGGCCGCCCGGCCGCGGAGGGTGCCGGACCCGTCGAACTCCCGGTGCCGGGACGGGTCGGCCAGCAGGGCGAAGACGTCCGCGGCGGGCGCGGGGACGATCCGGTCGGCGCTGAGCTGTCGCATGCGGCACTCCCTTGGACGCGGGCGGCGTTGACATGGGGCGGGGGCATCCTCGCACAGGGGGACGGGGCTTCGGCGGGCGGGGCGCCCGTGCTCGGTGTGGCTGAAACACGCGCGTGGTCAGCACTCGGGCGCTCGACCGCAGTGCCCAGGGAACCCGCATCGCTCCGCGGCCTTCAGGCTCCTTGCTGACTGACCTGGCTCCAGGCGAATCGGGCAAGTCGCCTTTCTCTCCGATTCGATGACGCCCCCTCTTTCTGGCCGACGGGCCGTCACCGAGCCATTCCCGTGTGGTACCCATGGGTGCGACCACCGTGGGGAGCCCGCGGAAGCCGCCGCAAGCGACTCGTCATGCCTCGCGCCTCCAGCTTTCGAATCCCTCGGGCGCCTGCGACGGCAGGGGGCCCGAGGGCCCCGTGCCCTCTTCCGGAAGTGGACCGAACGACGATGCCCGTGCACATCTCCCGCTGTTCCTTCGGCTATCGCCGGGGGCACGTGTCCTGGAAGACCTCAGCCTCCGGCTGGACGCCGGGTGCTCAGTCCTCCCGGGGCCCAACGGGGCCGGGAAGTCCACACTGCTGGGACGCGCCGCCTCAACCCTGAAGCGCGCGTCGGGCCACATCACGCCTGACGGCCTGGACACCCGCAAGACGAAAGACCTCGCCGCCTACGCCGGCGTCGTCGCGGCGGAGGCGTGAGGAGTGCGCTGGCGTACCGCGCTGCGGGTGTCGATCGCGCCGCGGATCGGCCTGCTGCTGATCCCGTGGCTGCTGGCGTACCGCGGCAAGATGACCGATTGGATCACCGACGGTTACTGGGAGTCGGTCACCGCGCAGAGCACCTTCCTGCTCGGCTACACCGCGCCGGCGGTCGCCGCCTGCGGTGCATGGGAGGCGGTCCGGGTGCGGCAGTCGCAGGTGCTCCAGCGGGCGCCCGCGCGATCGGCCACGGCCGTCGCGCTGTCCGCGCTCGTCCCGACCTTCGTGCTCGGCGGCCTGTCGGTGCTTCTGGCGGTCGCTCTCTTCGCCCCGCAGGCGATGGGCTACCCGGGCGGGCCGTCCCCGGCCGTCATCGGCCTCGCGCTGCTCGTCGTCGTGGCCCACACCGCGGTGGGCTACGCCGTCGGCCTCACCCTGCCCGGCATACTCGCCGTCCCGACCGCGATGGTCGGCAGCTTCGTATGGATGGCCTATCCGTCCGCGATGGAGGTCTTCTGGGTCCGGCAGCTCAACGGGCACAACCTCACCGAGTGCTGCGCGCTCGACGAGGTGGTCGCCCCGCGCAGCCTGCTGGCTCCGGCGCTGGTGGCGGTCGGCATGGTGGCCGCCGCCTGGATCTGGACGGTACGAGGCCGGTTCAGCCGCCCGGCGCTCCTGCTGGCTCCCGCGGTCCTGGCCGCCGCGGTCGTGGCGGGCGCGGTCGTCGCCGAGCCGCTGGGCTACCGCGCCGCCGTGCCACGCTCGACGGCGCTGCGCACCTGCGGTGACACCGTTCCCCGGATCTGCCTGTGGCCAGAGCAGCGCCGGGCAGCCGCCGACATCACCGCCTGGGCGACGCAGGCCCGTCAGCGCCTTGCCGCGGCGGGCCTGCGTACGCCCGGCAGCATCTCGGTCACTTCGGTGTCCCCGACGCAGGACCAGGTCCGGTCCCTGCTGGCGCTGAGCCTGGTACCGAACGACATCCCGCCCTGCGCCGCGGACACGCAGTGGCCGGGATATGCCGCCGTCGGACCGGTCAGCGCCTGGCTGTCCCTCACCGCGGGCGCCGATCCCCGGGCGGTGGCGGGGCGCTACCCCAGGGAAGAGGTGCGGATCGCCCAGCAGGTGCTGGCCGCACCGCGTAAGGCGCAGCTCTCCTGGTTTCTGCGTAATGCCAGGACCTTCGGCCGGTGCGACCAGAGCCCGGACCTGAACCCCGCGCACTACCAGGCGGCTCCTGCGGCTCGGCGGGCGGTCCGGTGATCTGGTGGCTGCGCGTCCGCATGGCGGCGGCGGTCGGCGCCGGGCTGGTGCTGTGCATGGTGCTCGGTCCTGCGGGCGACTCGGTGAAGCTGCCGGTTCCGGTCCTGACCGGCGAGCGGACCTTTCCCCTGCCGCTCGCCTTCCTGCTGCCGCTGGTCCCTGTCTGCCTCGTACTCCAGGGGCACTCCCGGGCCGACACGGGTCTGGAGCAGGCCGCCGTGCGCGCCGTGCGGCACTGGGACGTGGCCTTCATGGCCCTGTGCGCCGGGGCGGCCCTCCTGGCAGGGGCGGTCGAGAAGACCGGCGCCGGGCGGCCCCTGGGCCTGGCCATGGCGCGGGACTTCGCCGGATACCTCGGGATCGCCCTGGTGGTGCGGGCGTTCGCGAGCGTCCGTGCCGCCGCCGCGGCCGTCGCCGTCTTTCCTTTCCTGTGCGCGTCCTTCGGGGTCCGTGCCGGTCGGCCGGCGGTCTGGGCCTGGCCCCTGCACGACACCGCCTCCGTTTCGGCCTCCGCCCAGGCAGGCTGCCTGTTCACGGCGGGCCTGGCCGTGACGGCGTGGCGGGAGCCGCGGACGCGGGGCCACGGCGTGCGGGGGGACTGAGCGGAGTCTACGCCGGCGAGGGCAGCCACTGGGACGTCCTGTACCACAACTGCGGCGGTAGCTGACACCCCGGCGCCGGGACCCGTGCCGGGGGCCGCGACCGGCCGCGGCCCCCGGTCCGTATGCGGCCCCGGCCCTCGGTCCCCGTATCCGGCCCTGGCACCCGGCGCGGCAGGAGCGGGAGCCCGCGCCGTAGGGGTGCCGCGGTAGGGGTCGCGGGCCGGGGGTGGGCGGCGGCGCCGGTAGGCTGAGGGCGCGCCCGGCGGGACGCCTGTGGCCTGCCCACATCGCGCGCGTCCGGTCGGCGTACCGGACCTCACTCTTCCGGGTGATAGGGCATGGCCGCCCTCGGTCGGCGGCCCCCGGCGGAACCTGCCGGTCGCTGTGGCCCCTAGGGGCCCCTAGCCCCCATGTTTGTGGGGTGCCGACAGCGCCTCTAATCCTTTGGGACACCCCCACCTGGCAAAGCTGCTGTGCAGTTCTGTTCCGCCTGCCCACCAAAACGCTCGCGACGTTGTAGGGAATTGACATCGTCTGGCGCGGGCCGGGACCGTACCGTCGTTGCATGACCAATGTCGAAGGCGAGTCCGAAGAGGCGAGTGACGTCCGGGGGCGGGTCGCCGAGCTGTACGCGATCCGCGAG
The DNA here is from genome assembly GCF_031932565.1 of Streptomyces sp. B1866. Taxonomy (NCBI): domain Bacteria; kingdom Bacillati; phylum Actinomycetota; class Actinomycetes; order Kitasatosporales; family Streptomycetaceae; genus Streptomyces; species Streptomyces sp. B1866. The sequence goes on along the minus strand of NZ_JAVSCF010000108.1, from coordinate 2,313 downwards.
GTGGCCCGCAACGGGCCCAGCGAGCGGGCGACCGAGGCGCAGAAGGCCAAGGGGAAGCTGACGGCTCGGGAGCGGATCGAGCTTCTGCTGGACGAGGGATCCTTCAACGAGGTGGAGTCGCTGCGGCGGCACCGGGCCACCGGATTCGGCCTGGAGGCCAAGCGGCCCTACACCGACGGCGTCATCACCGGCTGGGGGACGGTCCACGGCCGCACGGTGTTCGCGTACGCGCACGACTTCCGGATCTTCGGCGGGGCGCTGGGAGAGGCGCACGCCCAGAAGATCCACAAGATCCTGGACATGGCCATCTCCGCGGGCGCGCCCCTGGTGTCGNACGACTTCCGGATCTTCGGCGGGGCGCTGGGAGAGGCGCACGCCCAGAAGATCCACAAGATCATGGACATGGCCATCTCCGCGGGCGCGCCCCTGGTGTCGCTCAACGACGGCGCCGGCGCCCGCATCCAGGAGGGCGTCTCCGCGCTCGCCGGCTACGGCGGCATCTTCCAGCGCAACACCAAGGCGTCCGGCGTCATTCCGCAGATCAGCGTCATGCTCGGCCCGTGCGCGGGCGGCGCGGCGTACTCCCCGGCGCTGACGGACTTCGTGTTCATGGTCCGCGAGACCTCGCAGATGTTCATCACCGGGCCGGACGTGGTGCAGGCGGTCACCGGCGAGCAGGTCTCGCAGAACGGGCTGGGCGGCGCCGACGTGCACGCCGAGACCTCCGGCGTGTGCCACTTCGCGTACGACGACGAGGAGACCTGCCTGGAGGAGGTCCGCTACCTGCTGTCGCTGCTGCCGCAGAACAACCGGGAGAACCCGCCGTCCGTCACCAGCGAGGACCCGGCCACCCGGCGCGGCGAGGCCCTGCTGGACCTGGTCCCGGCCGACGGCAACCGCCCGTACGACATGCGCAAGGTGATCGAGGAGATCGTCGACGACGGCGAGTACCTGGAGGTCCACGAGCGCTGGGCGCGCAACATCATCTGCGCGCTGACCCGCATGGACGGCCAGGTGGTCGGCATCATCGCCAACCAGCCCCAGACGCTCGCGGGCGTGCTGGACATCGAGGCGTCGGAGAAGTCCGCGCGCTTCATCCAGATGTGCGACGCGTTCAACATCCCGCTGGTCACGCTGCTCGACGTGCCGGGCTTCCTGCCGGGCGTCGACCAGGAGCACGGCGGCATCATCCGGCACGGCGCGAAGATGCTGTACGCGTACTGCAACGCCACGGTGCCGCGGATCTCGGTGATCCTGCGCAAGGCGTACGGCGGCGCGTACATCGTCATGGACTCCCAGTCCATCGGCGCCGACCTCACCTACGCCTGGCCGACCAACGAGATCGCCGTCATGGGCGCCGAGGGCGCCGCCAACGTCATCTTCCGGCGGCAGATCGCCGGGGCCGACGACCCGGAGGCCATGCGCGCCCGCATGGTCAAGGAGTACAAGTCCGAGCTCATGCACCCGTACTACGCGGCCGAGCGGGGCCTGGTGCACGACGTCATCGACCCGGCCGCCACCCGCGAGGTGCTGATCCGGTCCCTGGCGATGCTCCGCGACAAGCACGCCGACCTGCCGTCGCGCAAGCACGGCAACCCGCCGCAGTGACGCGGCGCGGTGACCGCATCGCCACCAGCAGCGCAGTGAGGGAGAAGAGACCGACCGTGAGTACACCCACCGCCACCGACACCGCCGCCCCCGGCACGGTCGTCCGCGTCGAGAGGGGTCACGCCGACGCCGAGGAGCTGGCCGCCGTCACCGCCGTCCTGCTGGCCCGTGCGGCCGCCCAGGCGGGCCACCCGGCCCCCGGCGGGCGCCCCCGGCGCTCGGCGGCGCGCTGGCGCCGCCTGGAGCGCCAGGCGGGCTTCCGCGCCCCGCACAGCTGGCAGGGCTGACCCCGGCAGTCCGCACCGCTCGGCGCCCCGGCCCGCGCGCGGCCTTCCGGCCCGTACGACCGTACGGGCCGGTACGCCGCCGTACGGCCCTGCTGCGGGCCCGGGCCGCGTACCGCGCGTCCGGTGCCGCCGCGCGCGGGCGCAGGTGTGACAGGTCCCCGCACTCCTCTCGTCAGGGAGTGCGGGGACCTGTGCGTGTACGGGAGGCGCCGGGGCGGGTGCGGTGACCTTTCTGCACCGCTCCGCGCGGGTGGGGCGCGCCTCTGGCCGCCGGGCCGGCACCGGCCCTCACCGCAGGCGGGCCATGAGGGCGTGTTCGACCAGGGTGATGAGGGCGCTTTTGGCTTCGCTGCGGTGGCGGGCGTCGGTGATGATGATCGGCGCGTCGGGTCCGATCTGGAGGGCTTCGCGGACTTCT
>NZ_JAVSCF010000107.1:0-20252 GCF_031932565.1 Streptomyces sp. B1866 | reverse complement strand
CGCCCAGCGCGGACGAGGTGCGGGGCACCGCCCGCGACTTCCTCGCCGCGTGGGCCGCGGGCCGCGCGGCGGAGGCCGCCGCGCTCACCGACGACCGCCCGGCGGCCCTCACCGCGCTCACCGGCTACCGCCGCGACGCGCACGTCGGCGCGGTGACGCTCACCCCGGCCGCGCCGCGCGGCGCGTCGGTGCCCTTCACCGCCCGCGCGGAGATCGCCTACGGGCAGCGGCGGGCCCCGTGGACGTACGCGTCGTCGCTGACGGTCGTGCGCGATCCGGCCACCGGCCGGCCCGTGGTCGACTGGCGGCCGTCGGTGCTGCACCCGGGGCTCGGCACCGGGGACCGGCTGCGCACGGACGCCTCCGGCGCGGCGCCGCTGAAGGTCCTCGACCGGGCGGGCGGCGAGCTGCGCGCCGCCGACCACCCCACCCTGACCGGCATCCTGGCCGCGCTGAGCGAGCGGTACGGCACGAAGGCGGGCGGCACGCCGGGCGTGGAGCTGCGCATCGACCGGCCCAAGGGCGCGAAGAAGCCCGACACGACGCTGAAGGTGCTGTCCAAGGGCACGCCGGGCACGCTGCGCACCACGCTCGACCCGGCCGTGCAGCGCGCGGCGGAGCGGGCGGTCGCGGGCCGCGCGCGGGCGGCGGTGGTGGCGGTCAGGCCCAGCACGGGCGAGGTCCTGGCCGTCGCCAACGCCCCCGCGCAGGGCTTCAACCTGGCCTTCCAGGGCTCGCTGGCGCCCGGCTCGACCATGAAGGTCGTCACCTCGGCCGCGCTGATCGAGCGCGGCCTGGCGGGGTACGGCAAGGCGCACCCGTGCCCGAAGTACTTCACCTACGGCGGGTGGAAGTTCCAGAACGACGACGAGTTCGAGATCAGGGGCGGCCGGTTCGAGCAGAGCTTCGCCCGCTCCTGCAACACCGCGTTCATCAGCCAGGCGCCCAAGCTGTCCGACGACGCGCTCACCCGCGAGGCGCGCGACGTCTTCGGCCTCGGCCTGTCCTGGCAGACGGGCGTGCCGACCTTCGACGGCCGGGTGCCGGTGCAGACCGCCGCCCAGAAGGCCGCCTCGCTGATCGGCCAGGGCGGCGTGCGGATGAACCCGCTCAACATGGCGTCGGTCGCGGCCACCGCCACCACCGGCACCTTCCGCCAGCCGTACCTGGTCTCCCCGGAGGTCGACCACCGGACGCTGGCCAGGGCGCCCCGGACCCTGGCGCCCGCCACCCGGCAGCAGCTGCGCGCCCTGATGCGGCTGACGGCGACCTCGGGGACGGCGGCGAAGGCGATGGCCGGGCTCGGCGGCGACATCGGCGCGAAGACCGGCTCGGCGGAGGTCGACGGCCAGAAGGAGCCCAACGGCTGGTTCACCGCGTACCGGGGCGACCTGGCGGCGGCGGCCGTGGTGCCGGCGGGCGGGCACGGCGGCGACTCGGCGGGGCCGCTCGTGGCGTCGGTGCTGCGGGCGGGGTAGGCGCGGCTTCGGGCCGGGCCGGCGGGTACGGGCCGTCCGCGTACGGCCCGCCGTCCACCGCGCCCGGAGGCGTACCGTGCCGGGGCACCGGCGCCGTACGCCCGGCGCGCCCGCGCACCCGGAGGGTCACGGGACAACGGCCGAAATCTTTCTCTCCGTCACGTACAACCATTCACCGCCGCGGCGGGTCTTGTGCAGGGAGAGAATGACGGAGCCAGGCTTCCTGGAGGGTTTCGTGAACCGTGTGCGGATGGCGGCGGGGGCCGCCGTCTTTGCGGCTGCGAGTATCGGCTCGGTGCTGACAGCCGCGGGCGCCTCGGCGGCCGCGACCACGGCCGCCGCAGGATACAACGGCGTGTGCGGCAGGGGCTATCAGGTCGTGAACTCCGCGCCGATCGGCCGAAAGGCCACGGTCTATTTGACGTACAACCCGGCGACCGGTAGAAACTGCGTCGTCACACAGCGCAGCGCCGCCGGACCGGCAGTCTGGATGTCGGCCTGGGTGCAGCTGGTCGAGGACCACGAGTCCACACCGGTTGTCGACAGCGGCAAGTACACCTCGTACGCGGGGCCGGTGTACCTTCCGGCGCGGGGCTACTGCGTGAACTGGGGCGGGTCCGCCGAAAACCAGGACGTCGAAGTCGACCACTCGAACTGCGGGAAAACCATGCCGACCAGCCGGTGATTCCGCGAAGCCCGGGCGGCCGCCCGGCGCTATGGCAGGACCATGTGAAGGGGGAAAAGCAGTGAAGCGTTCACAGGTGATAGCGGGAGCCGCGCTCTTTGCCGCCGCGACTATCGGTACGATGGTGACCGCGACGACCGCGTCCGCGTCCGAAAGCACGGCGAAGGCGGAAAACCACGGGAGTGCGGTGGCCGTCGCCCGACCGTCCGCCGCCAAGGCCACGGGATACAACGGGGCCTGCGGCAGCGGCTACAAGGTCGTGAACTCCGCGCCCGTCGGAAACAAGGGCACGGTCTACCTGACGTACAACTCCACGACCGGCCAGAACTGCGTCGTGACCCAGCGCACCACGACCGGCTCGCCCGTCTTCGTACGGACGTGGATCAGCCAGACCGGCGGCCACCAGCCCCGGTCGGACGAGGGCGACTACACCTCGTACGCCGGTCCGGTGTACCTGTCGGCGCGCGGCCTGTGCGTGGACTGGGGCGGCGCGATCGAGAACGTGTCCATCGTCAACGAGGGCACCAACTGCGGGACCCTCGCGGCACCCCGTCCCGGCAAGCTGACCCCGGCACCCCGTCCCGGCGAGCTGACCCCCGCACCCCGTCCCGGCAAGCTGCTGGGTCAGCGCGCCGTCCCGGCGAGCTGACCCAGGCGCCCTGACCCAGGCGCGAGTCCTGGCGCACAGTGAGTGCGCCGCCAGGTCACGGCGGGCTCCTCCCGGGGACTGGAGGAGCCCGCCGTATCTCTTGCCCGCCGCCTCGGGGAAGCGTCCCGCGGGCGAGTCGACGGCATAGCCGATCGGCCATGGCCCATAGACTTTCGTCGGACGCGCGAAGCGCCGCGGCTCCGGCAGTGTCGGGATCTCCGGGAGGCCACGCACGCCGCCACCCTGGATCTCCGACCGCCCCTGCGACCCAAGGCCGCCGCCATGAAGACCGAAGTCCGGCACAGTCCCTCGTTCGCCGTCGCCCGTGTCCACCTGGCCGAGGGCGAGAGCGTCCAGGCCGAGTCAGGGGCGATGATGGCCACCGCCGCGGGCGTCGCCGTCGGGGCGAAGGCCGAAGGGGGCCTGATCCAGGGGCTCAAGCGCAGCGTGCTGGGCGGTGAGTCGCTGTTCATGACGCGGCTGACCGCCGGCAGCGGCGGCGGCTGGGTGGACCTCGCCGCGCGCCTGCCCGGCGATGTGACCGGCATCGACGTCGACGGCCGCGTCAACCTCGCGCGCGGCGCCTGGCTCTGCTCCTCCGACGGGGTCGCCATCGACACCAAGTGGGGCGGGTTCAAGAACCTCGCCGGCGGCGAGGGCGGCTTCCTCGTCCGCGCCGAGGGCAAGGGGCAGGTGCTCGCCTCCTGCTACGGGGCACTGGACCTGGTCGAGTTGCAGCCCGGCGAGACGATCGTCCTCGACTCCGGGCACATGGTCGCCTTCAGCGACGGCCTCACCTACACCACCCGGAAGGTGTCCCGCAGCCTGGTGCAGTCCCTCAAGACCGGCGAAGGGCTCGTGTTCGAGTTCACCGGCCCCGGCAGGCTGTGGACGCAGAGCCGCAACCCCTCCGAGCTGATCACCTGGCTCACCACCAAGCTGCCCTTCTCGCGGAGCTGAGGTACGGCGGCGGCCGGTCGTCGCAAGCACGCAGCAGGGAGCAAGAGGCAGGGTCTGCCTGACGTCTCTGCGCGGGCCTATTTCACCGAGCCGGGTTCCGCAAGCCAGCACACCGCCTGCCGCGTGTGCCGCGCGATGGTCTCGAAGTCGCGGTCATAGTGCAGCAGTGTCGTGCCGGAGAGCTCGGCGGTTGCGGCCACCAGGAGATCGACCGGCCCTGCGGACCGGTGCTCCCCGTGATCGGTCAGGAGCCGCTGGACCTCGCGGGCCCGCACGAAGACGCCTTCCGGCGTGGGCGCCCAGTTGAACAAGCGGTACAGCCGGTCGCGCTTGGCCGCCCGGTCGCTGCGGGACCTGGCGGAGTACAGAATCTCGATCTCCGTAAGGTCGCAGATCGCGACCAGCCCGTTGGACAGGGCTTCCTGCCAGCGCACGTCGTGCTCGTCGCTGATCAGCAGGCGCGCCGCCGCGGAGGTGTCGATCAGGTAGGAGACGGCGCTCACCCGCGGTAGTTGCGCTTGTCCAGGAGCAGATCGAAGTCGCCGCGTCCCCCCATTTCCCGCAGCTCGGCCAGGGCTATGGCCCGGCTTCGGCGCCTGGCCACCTCCAGGAGGGCCTGATTGACCGTGTCCCTTTTGGTGGTCGTGCCCAGCAGCTCCGCGGCCTCCGCGAGCGCTTCGTCGTCGATCTCGACCAGCAGCTTCGACATCGAAACCCTCCCCGGGGGACCTTATAGATTGCGAGTGCCATCAGTATATACGGGCAGGGCGGGTGGCGACCATCACCGCACCGGCGCGGTCACCGAGCGCGGGTCGAAGCCGAACGGCAGTTCCAGGCGGTGCTCGCGCATCAGGGCCTCGTCGCACAGCAGGTCCTGGGTGCGGCCGTCCGCCGCGATCACGCCGCCGCTGAGCACCACCGAGCGCGGGCACAGCTCCAGCGCGTACGGCAGGTCGTGGGTGACCATCAGCACGGTGACGTCCAGGGAGCGCAGGACGTCGGCGAGTTCGCGGCGGGAGGCCGGGTCGAGGTTGGAGGACGGCTCGTCCAAGACCAGGATCTCCGGGTCCATGGCCAGCACGGTCGCGACGGCCACCCGGCGCCGCTGGCCGAAGGACAGGTGGTGCGGCGGGCGGTCGGCGAAGTCCGCCATGCCGACCCGGTCCAGCGCCGACCGCACCCGGGCGTCCAGTTCGGCGCCGCGCAGGCCCGCCGCGGCCGGGCCGAAGGCCACGTCCTCCCGTACGGTCGGCATGAAGAGCTGGTCGTCGGGGTCCTGGAAGACGATGCCGACGCGGCGGCGGATCTCGGCCAGGTTGCGCTTGACGACCGGCAGGCCCGCCACCTCGACCGTCCCGGCGCCCGCCTGGAGGATGCCGTTGAGGTGCAGCACCAGGGTGGTCTTGCCCGCGCCGTTGGGACCGAGCAGGGCGACCCGCTCGCCCCGGGCCACGGTCAGCTCCACGCCGTACAGGGCCTGGTGGCCGTCGGGGTAGGCGTAGGCCAGGCCGGACACGCGCAGGGAGGGCGGAGGCGGAGGCGTCAGCGTCATTGGCCGGATCGTTGTCCTTCACGGGAGGGCGGGTACGGTCGTCGAGGGTACGGCCTGGTCGGCGGGCGGCGTCAGGTCAGCAGCCACCCCGGCAGGCACACCGCCAGCGCGGCCAGCGGCAGGGCGGCGGCGTACGTCCACTGGGCGCGGGTGGCCGGTGCCGCGTCGGGCACGGGCATGGTGCCGGTGTAGCCGCGGCTGACCATCGCCAGGTGCACGCGCTCGCCGCGTTCGTACGAGCGGATGAACAGCGCCCCGGCCGACTTGGCCAGCACGCCCCAGTGGCGCACGCCGCGGGCCTCGAAGCCGCGGGAGACGCGGGCGATCCGCATGCGCCGCATCTCGTCCGTGACCACGTCGCCGTAGCGGATCATGAACGAGGCGATCTGGACGAGCAGGGACGGCATGCGCAGCCGCTCAAGGCCCAGGAGCAGGGCGCGCAGTTCGGTGGTCGCGGCGAGCAGGACGGAGGCGGCGACGCCGAGGGTGCCCTTGGCGAGGATGTTCCAGGCGCCCCACAGGCCCGGCTCGCTGAGCGACAGGCCGAGCCACCGCACCCGTTCGCCCTCCGCCACGAACGGCATCAGGAACGCGAACGCCACGAACGGCACCTCGATGAGCAGCCTGGTCAGCAGGTGGCGCGCCGGGACCCGGGCCGCCGCAGCGACCACCGCCAGCGCCAGCGCGTACAGGCCGAAGGCCCACACCGCCTCGCGCGGCGTGGCGACCACCACGACGACGAAGCAGAAGACGGCCACGATCTTGCAGTGCGGGGGCAGGGCGTGCACCGGCGAGTCGCCCGCGCGGTAGAGGTGGTGGGCGTGGCCCGCGCCCATGTCAGACGGCCTCGGCGTCGCGGGCGGGCGCGACCTGCGCGGCGGCCGAAGCGGCGGGCGCGGCAGGCGAAGCGGCGGCGGGTGCCGTCGGGGCCGGGGCCGGCCTCCGGCGGCGTACGACGACGAAGACGCCCGAGCCCACGGCCAGGGTCGCGCCGACGCCGATCACCCCGGCCAGGCCCCCGGACAGCCGGGCGTCCACGACGTCCTTGACGCCGTAGTCGGCGAGCGGCGAGTCCTTGGCCGCGTGGGCCTCCTCCCTGGCGTCGATGCCCTTGTCGCGCGCGACCTTCTCCAGGCCGTCGGGGCTGGAGGAGGCGTAGTAGCTGAGGACTCCGGCGCAGGCCAGCGCCGCGGCGAGCCCGGCCAGCCAGACGCGCCGGGTGGAGCGGGGCCGGGCGGCGGGCGCGCCGGGCCCGGCGTCGTCCCGTACGGCGGCGGGCGCCGGAGCCGTCACCTCCGACGGGGTGTCGGCCACCGGCGGGCGGCCGGTGCCCGCTTCGCCCGCGCGGGGGGCCGCCGGGCGCGGGGCCGCCGGGACGGCCGCGGGCACGGTGCGCAGCTGGAGCGGGCGCGTCAGCCCGCGCGCGCCGTGCACGAGATCGGGGCGTACGGCCGCGACCGCGCCGACCGTCAGCGCCGTGATGGCCGCCTCGCCGACGCCGATCAGCACGTGCACCCCGACCATCGCCGTGAAGACCTTGCCGGTGGCGACCTCCGTGGTGCCGCCCAGGGCGTAGAGCGCGGTGAAGGCCACGGCCGCGGCCGGTACGGACAGCAGCGCGGCGGCGAAGGACGCGGCGGTGACGGCGCGGCGCCCGCGCGGCAGGAGGCGCACCAGGCCGCGGAAGACAGCGTACGCGACGACGGTCGTGACCAGAGCCATGTCGGTGATGTTGACGCCCAGGGCGGTGAGTCCGCCGTCTGCAAACAGCACACCTTGCATCAGCAGCACCACGCACACGCACAGCACGCCGGTGTACGGGCCGACGAGTATCGCGGCGAGCGCGCCCCCGAGCAGGTGTCCGCTGGTCCCGGCCGCCACCGGGAAGTTGAGCATCTGGACGGCGAAGACGAACGCGGCCACGAGCCCCGCCAGCGGCGCGGTCCGGTCGCTCAGCTCGCGCCGCGTACCGCGCAGGCTGACCGCGACGGCGGCGGCGGCGACCGCGCCGGCGGCCGCCGACACCGGGGCGTCGATGAAACCGTCGGGGACGTGCATGGCGGAACTCCGCTCGTGCGCCGGGAGGGACCGTTCGATAGTAGTCCTCACCTGCAAACGCATTGCAACAACGGATGTACCGCGAATATGCCGACGGCGGCCCTCCCGCGAGGGAAGGCCGCCGCCGGTACGGTCCGCCGCCGGCGCCCGGGGCCCGACGGGCGCCCGCGGCGTCAGGTGGCAGCCGACCGCTACACCCGGCTGCGCACCCGCTCGGCGTCCGGATCCGCGTCCGGGTCCCGGGACGGGCCGGAGCCCGCCTCGTCCGCGGACTGGCCGACGAGCTGCCGGTGCAGCTTCTCGCCCTCCACGTCCACGTTGGGCAGCACCTTGTTCAGCCAGCCCGGCAGCCACCAGGCGGACTTGCCGAGCAGCGCCAGCACGGCGGGCACGATGGCCATACGGACGATGAAGGCGTCGAAGAAGACGGCGATGGCCAGGCCGAAGCCGATCATTTTCACCATCGACTCGGACGAGCCGATGAACCCGGAGAAGACGCTCATCATGATCACCGCAGCCGCGGTGACCACCCGCGCCCCGTGCCGGAAGCCCGTGACTATGGCCTCCCCGGAGCGCTCGCCGTGCACGTGCGCCTCGCGCATCCGGGTCACGAGGAAGACCTCGTAGTCCATGGCCAGGCCGAACACCACGCCGATCATGAAGATCGGCATGAAGCTCATGATCGGCCCGGTCTCCTCGACGCCGAACAGGCTCGCTCCCCAGCCCTCCTGGAAGACCGCGACGACCGCGCCGAGGGCCGCGACCACCGACAGCAGGAAGCCGAGGGCGGCCTTCAGCGGCACCAGCACCGACCGGAAGACGATCATCAGCAGCAGGAAGGCCAGGCCGACGACCAGCGCCAGGTAGGGCAGCAGCGCGTCGTTGAGCTTCTGCGACACGTCGATGTTCATCGCGGTGGTGCCGGTGACCAGGACCTCCGCGCCGGTGTCGGACCTGATGTCCTTCGCGGCGCCGCGGATGTCGGAGACCAGGTCCTCGGTCTTGGTGCTGCTGGGCTTCGACCTGGGGGTGACCGACATCTTCGCCGTGTCACCGGCCTTGTTGAAGCTGGGCACCGACACGGACGCCACGTCGCCGAAGCCGGAGATGACCTTCCGGGTCTGCTCGGCGGCGGCGCCCGGGTCGCGGGCCCCCTTGGCGTCCACGACCACGTTGAGCGGGCCGTTGTACCCGGGGCCGAAGCCCTCGGAGATCATGTCGTACGCCCTGCGCTTGGAACTGCTGGTCGGCTGCGAACCGTCGTCCGGCAGGCCCAGCTCCAGGCCCGCGGCGGGAACCGCGGCGGCGCCGAGGGCCACCACGCCGACCAGCAGCACCGCCACCGGGCGGCGCAGCACGAACCGCGCCCAGCGCGTGCCCGCGTTGGGCTTGTCGGCCTTCGCCTCGGGCGGGCCGCCCGCCTCCAGGCTGCCGTCGCCCGCCTTCAGGCGCCCGGCGCCCGCCTCCAGGCGCTTGCGGGCCTTGCGGCCGAACACCCGCTTGCCCGCGAAGCCGAGCAGCGCCGGGATCAGGCTGACGGCGATCAGCACCGCGATGACCACGGTGGCCGCCGCCGCGAAGCCCATCTTGGTGAGCATCGGGATGTTGACGACCGACAGGCCGACGAGGGCGATGACGACCGTCAGGCCGGCGAAGACCACCGCCGAGCCCGCCGTGCCGACCGCCCGGCCCGCGGCGTCCTCCCGCTCCCGGCCCGCGGCCAGCTCGGCCCGGTAGCGGGAGACGATGAACAGCGCGTAGTCGATGCCGACCGCGAGGCCGATCATCGTCGCCAGGGTGGAGGTGGTGTCCGACAGGCCCAGGGTGCTGGCGAGCGCGGCGATGCCCGAGATACCGATTCCCACGCCGATGATCGCGGTCAGCAGCGGCATCCCCGCCGCGACCAGCCCGCCGAAGGTGATCAGCAGGACGACCGCGGCCGCCGCGATGCCGATGATCTCCGTGGAGCCGGTCGACGGCGCCTCGTCCAGCGCGTCGCCGCCGACCTCCACGGCCATGCCCGAATCCTTCTGGGCCTGGTCGCGCGCCTCCTTCAGGGCGTCCTTGGTGGAGTCGTCCAGCTCGGTGCCGCTGACCTTGTAGCCGACCGAGATGTACGCGGTGGATCCGTCCTTGCTGACGGCCCCACCCTGGTAAGGGTCGGCGACGCTCTCCACCTGCGGGGAGCTGCCGCGCAGCCCGGTGACGGTCTTCTCGACCACGGCCTTGTTCGCCGGGTCGGTCACCTGCTGGCCCTGCGGCGCGCGGAAGACGACGCGGGCGGCGGCGCCGTCCGACTTCGTCCCCGGGAAGCGCAGGTCCAGCAGGTCGAATGCCTTCTGCGCCTCCGTGCCCGGCACGGAGAACACGTCGTTCGGAGGAGTCGGTGCGGTGGCGGCCCCTACGCCGGCGACCGCCAGCAGGGCCACCCAGAACAGGGCGACGAACCGGCGGCGCCGGAAGGCGAACCGGCCGAGTCTGTAGAGAAAAGTGGCCACGAGAAGAGGTGCTCCCGTCGGTCTAGGGGTCTACGCGGGCGTGGGGAACCAGCGACGAGAGCGGCGCGCCGACTGGGGCTTTGGTCGCTATGCGGTTGTCGAGCCTGGGGAGGGGCCCGGGAGTCGGGGAGAGAGCGCCGGGCGGGGACCCGGCGGGGTCACGCGCCGAGAGCGGGGAGTATCACGGCGTCGATGTACGCGCTGAGATAGGCGTTGTCCGGCAGCGCGCCCTCGATCAGCGGACGGGAGATGAACGCGCCGCACAGCATGTGCGGCACGTATCCCAGAGCGGGACAGTCCGGGGCGACCTCGCCCCGGGCCACGGCACGCCTCAGCAGCACCTCAAGAGCGCAGATCTCGGGCTGGATGAGCAGCTCCCGCAGCGCCTGCTGAAGGTCCGGAAAATCGTGGGCGGCTCGCGCGAGCCCCCGCAGGAGGGCCGCGTCCCGCTCCATCTCCTCGTCGGTGGCCCGCAGGAGGCGGTGCAGGTCGCCGCGGAGCGAACCGGTGTCGATCTCCTGCGGCGACATCGGCTTGACGTGCCGCAGCGCGCTGGCGACCAGCGTCGGCTTGCTGCCCCACTGGCGGTAGAGCGTGGCCTTGCTGGAGCGCGTACGCGCCGCGATGGCGTCCATCGTCAGGGCGTCGTAGCCCACCTTGCCCAGCAGCTCGACCACCGCCTCGTACAGCTCGCCCTCACGCTCGGGGGACAGCCTGCTGCGGCGCGCGCGGTCCGTGGCCTGGTCGGCGGGCACAGCCACCATTCCCCCCTCCTTACGGGTCGCGTGTCCGTCGCTCACGTTCCTCGTTCCTCACGGCGGCGGAACGAAACTGTGAGCGAGTAACGAACGAAACTGTTTCGTACCGCTGATCTTACATCGTAAGATTACCGCAACCCGCCCACCACTGCGGTGTTTTGCGTCACAAGGGACGAGTTGCCGCCAGGGCGCCGCGCCGAAAATATGGGTACTGTGAGCGACGCACGCGAGGCCACCGGCCCGCACCACGGCAACCAACCCGCACTCCCGCCTCGTGGGCGGAGAAGCGAACCAGCCAGCACAGTGAGCGACGCACGCGAGGCCACCGGCCCGCACCACGGCAACCAACCCGCACTCCCGCCTCGTGGGCGGAGAAGCGAACCAGCCAGCACAGTGAGCGACGCACGCGAGGCCACCGGCCCGCACCNCCGTGGCCTGGTCGGCGGGCACAGCCACCATTCCCCCCTCCTTACGGGTCGCGTGTCCGTCGCTCACGTTCCTCGTTCCTCACGGCGGCGGAACGAAACTGTGAGCGAGTAACGAACGAAACTGTTTCGTACCGCTGATCTTACATCGTAAGATTACCGCAACCCGCCCACCACTGCGGTGTTTTGCGTCACAAGGGACGAGTTGCCGCCAGGGCGCCGCGCCGAAAATATGGGTACTGTGAGCGACGCACGCGAGGCCACCGGCCCGCACCACGGCAACCAACCCGCACTCCCGCCTCGTGGGCGGAGAAGCGAACCAGCCAGCACAGTGAGCGACGCACGCGAGGCCACCGGCCCGCACCACGGCAACCAACCCGCACTCCCGCCTCGTGGGCGGAGAAGCGAACCAGCCAGCACAGTGAGCGACGCACGCGAGGCCACCGGCCCGCACCACGGCAACCAACCCGCACTCCCGCCTCCCAGGCGGCGTAGTGAACCAGCCAACCCGGCGAGCGACGCGGACGACGCCGGGGCGTACCTGCGCTTCCCCGACCTGCACGGCGGCCTGCTGTGCTTCGCCGCCGAGGACGACCTGTGGCTGGCGCCGCTGCCCGGGCCCGGTGAGCGGGCCGCGCGGGCCTGGCGGCTGACCGTGGACCGCACGCGCGTGGGCCACCCCCGCTTCTCGCCTGACGGGTCCCGGATCGCGTACACCACCTGGCGCAGCTACGACCCGGAGATCCACGTGCTGCCCGTGGCGGGCGGCTCGGCGCGCCGCCTGACCTACTGGGGCGGTACGGACGCGCGGGTGTGCGGCTGGACGCCGCCCGGCGAGGACGGCGAGAGCGACGTCCTGGCCGTGTCCTCCCACGCCCAGCCGTTCTCGTACTACTCGTGGGCCTACCGGGTGCCCACGGACGGCAGCCCCGGCGAGCGGCTGCCGTGGGGGCCGGTGTCCGGGATCGCGGTGGGGGACGTGGCGGACGAGCGGCGGACGCTGCTGCTCACGGGCACGCCGCCGCACGAGCCCGCGGTCTGGAAGCGCTACCGGGGCGGCGCCACGGGCCGGCTGTGGCTGGACGGGGAGCGGCTGCTGCCGGATCTGGGCGGGCACCTGGACTGCGCGATGCTGGTCGGCGGCCGGGTGGCCTTCCTCTCCGACCACGAGGGGATCGGAAATCTCTACTCCTGTCTGCCGGACGGTTCAAACCTGCGGCGGCACACCGATCACGACGACTTCTACGCCCGGCACGCCTCGACCGACGGCGGGCGGGTGGTCTACCAGTGCGCGGGCGACCTGTGGCTGGTGGACGACCTGAGCCCGGAGGGCCGGCCGCGCCGGCTCGACGTGCGGCTCGGCGGGCCCCGGGTCGGGCGCCGCCGCTACCCGATCCCGGCCGCGCAGCACGTGGACTCGCTGTCGGTGGACACCACGGGCCGGGCCAGCGCGGTCTGCGTGCGCGGCAGCCTGTACTGGCTGACCCACCGCGACGGCCCGGCCCGCGCGCTGGACGACAGGCCGGGCGTGCGGGTGCGGCTGCCGGAGATGCTGGGCGAGACCGGGCGGGTCGCCTACGTCACGGACGCGGAGGGCGAGGACGCGATCGAGGTCGCGTACCTGCCGCGCGCGACCGGGCAGGGCGAGCGGCGGCGGCTGGCGGCGGGGCGGCTGGGCCGGGTGCGGGAGATGGTCGCCTCGCCGGACGGGCAGCGGCTCGCGGTGGCGGCGCACGACGGGCGGCTGCTGCTGGTGGACGTCCCCTCGGACGCGGATGAGCGGAGCCCTGCCGAGGCGCTGGACCCGGAGGGCCCGCCCGGCGCGGAGAGTTCCGCGGAGAGCCCTTCCGAGGCGGACGGCTCGCCCGCCGCGGACGGGCCTTCCGGTGCGGACGCGCCCGAGGCCGCGCAGGACCCGGCGGACGCGGCAGGCGCCGGGAGCGAAGCGGCGGCAGAGAGCCCGGAGCCCTCCGAGGGCTCGGAGGGCTCGGAAGGCTCGGAGGGCCCGGAAACCTCGGAGGGCTCCGAGGGATCGGAGGGCCAGGAGAGCCAGGAGAGCCACGAGAGCCAGGAGAGCCAGGAGAGCCAGGAAAAGCAGGAGGCCCCGTCCGAGGCCCCCGCCCCCGGCCGCGTCACCGAGCTGGTCAGGTCGGACAACGGGCCGGTCCGCGAGATGGCGTTCTCGCCCGACTCGGCGTGGCTGGCCTGGTCGCACCCGGGCATAGGCCGGTCGCTGCGGCAGATCAGGATCGCGCGGTTGCAGGACCGTACGGTCGTGGACGTCACGAACGGGCGGTTCGAGGACGAGGAGCCCGTCTTCACCAGCGACGGGCGGTATCTGGCCTTCCTGTCGTGGCGTGGTTTCGACCCGGTGTACGACGTGCACACCGGCGACCTGTCCTTCCCGCTGGGCTGCCGCCCGTACCTGGTGCCGCTGTCGTCGGCGACGCCGTCGCCGTTCGCGCTGTCCCCGGAGGGCCGCCCGGCCGGAGGCGGCCTCGACCCGCAGCCGGAGACGGGCGGCGGCGAGGGCGGCGAGGGCGCGGTGACGGTCGAGGTGGAGGGGCTGGCGAGCCGGGTGACGGCGTTCCCGGTGGCGGCCTCGAAGTACTCGGGGCTGTGCCCGGTCAACGGCGGCGGCCTGGTGTGGCTGCGGTGGCCGATCTCGGGCGCGCTCGGCGAGACGTTCGCCAACCCGGCCGACACCTCCGGCCGCCCGACGCTGGAGCACTTCGACCTGGTGAAGGCCAAGCGCACCGAGCTGACCAGCGACCTGGACTGGTACGCGGTCAGCGGGGACGGCACCCGCCTGGTGGTGTACGACGAGGGGGACCTGCGCGCGGTGCCGGCCACCGAGCCGGGCGACAGCGACGCGACGGTGCACATCGACATGCGGCGCGTGATGCACGAGGCCGACCCGGCCGCCGAGTGGCGGCAGGCGTACGACGAGGCGGGCCGGATCATCCGCGCCTACTTCTGGGAGCCGGGCATGGGCGGCGTGGACTGGGACGGGGTGCTGGACCAGTACCGGCCGCTGGTGGAGCGGGTGGCCTCGCCGGACGAGTTCGCCGACCTGCTGCGCGAGGTGGCGGGCGAGCTGGGCACCTCGCACGCGTACGTCAGCGCCGCCCGCCGGAACGAGGGCCCGGCCCACTACGAGCGGCCGATCGGGCTGCTGGGCGCCGACTTCACGCGCACGGCCGAGGGCGCGTGGGTGGTCTCCCGCATCCTGCCGGGCGAGTCGTCGGACTCCCGGGCCCGCTCGCCGCTGGCCGGTACGGGTATCCGCGACGGCGCCGTGCTCACGCACGTCGACGGCCGCCCGGTGGATCCGGTGGCCGGGCCGTACCCGCTGCTGGCGGGCGCCGGGGGCACCACCGTGGAGCTGACCTTCCGTCCGGCGGACGGCGCGGGGCCGCCGCGCCGGGTGGCGGTCGTGCCGCTGATCGACGACCGCACGCTGCGCTACCAGGACTGGGTGGCCCGGCGGCGGGCGGTGGTGCGGGAGCTGAGCGGCGGCCGGTGCGGCTACCTGCACATCCCGGACATGGGCGGGTCCGGCTGGGCGCAGTTCAACCGGGACCTGCGCAGCGAGGTGTCGCTGCCCGCGCTGATCGTGGACGTGCGGGGCAACGCGGGCGGGAACATCAGCGAGCTGGTGGTGGAGAAGCTGACCCGCACCATCATGGGCTGGGACCTGACCCGGCACGCGCGCCCGGTGTCGTACACGAGCAACGCGCCGCGCGGCCCGATCGTGGCGGTCGCGGACGAGATGACGTCCTCCGACGGCGACATGATCACGGCGGCGTTCAAGATCCAGGGCATCGGCCCGGTGGTGGGGCTGCGGACCTGGGGCGGGGTCGTCGGGATCACCGGGCGGCACCGGCTGGGCGACGGCACGACGATCACCGTGCCGATGAACGCGGCGTGGTTCGACGCGTACGGGTGGGACGTGGAGAACCACGGCGTGGACCCGGACATCGAGGCGCTGCGCACGCCGCTGCACTGGGCGCGGGGCGAGCAGCCGCTGCTCGGGGTGGCGGTCCGCACCGCGCTGGACCTCCTGGAGCGGCACCCGGCCGCGACGCCGCCCGGCTACGAGCAGGTGCCGGACCGGCGCCGCCCCAAGCTCCCGCCGCGCGCCGCGGACTGACCGGCCGTACGGCGGGACCCGGCCGGCCGCACCGGCGGACCGGCCGGGTCCCGCCGGGTCAGGAGCGCGGGCACCGCCCGAGCGTTACGGCGTGTCCTCGAAGGAGGGTTCCAGGCCCGGGCCGGGCTCGTCGGGCGGGGCGTGCGGGTGGCGGTCGCGCTGGCCCCGGCGGGCCCCGCGGTGGTCGGCGGAGCGCGCCGCCTCGCCCGGCTCGTCCCGGTCGGGGTCCTCGTGCCGGATGCCCTGCATGCGCTCCAGGGCCCGCCGTGCCGTCTCGTCGAACTGGTCCATGAGGCCCATGCGCGTCACGTCCTCACCTGGGATGCCGGGCCCGGCCTGCGAGGGCCGGGCCCGACCAGCGTGCCACGGGGCGGCACGGGGCGCACTCCGGGCGGCGGCTACCCGCGCGTGCGCGCGGCCTCCTCGGCCGCGGCGCCGCCCTTGCCCACCAGGCCCGCCCGCGCCTCGCGCGTGGCCGCCAGCCGCGGCTCGAAGCGGCGCATCTCGCGCGGGCCGACGGTGCCGATGAGCCCGGGCAGGTAGCCGCGCACGGACTGCATGCCGCGCAGCCACCACTGCCCGTACACGTGCGGCGACCTGCGCTCGATGCCCGCCACCAGCCGGTCGACCGCGGGGCCGAGCGGGTAGGTGCGGTTCGCGGGCCACGGCAGCCGCTTGCGCAGGTCCCGCATGACGTCGTCGGCGTCGGCCGAGCGGACCATGTCGGTGTCCGTCCAGCTCAGGTAGCCGACGCCGACCCGTACGCCGCGGTGGGCGACCTCGGCGCGCAGGCTGTGCGCGTACGCCTCCACGCCCGCCTTGGACGCGCAGTACGCGGTCATCATGGGCGCGGGAGTGAGCGCGGCGAGCGAGGCGATCTGGAGCAGGTAGCCGCGGCTGGCCACCAGCGCGGGCAGGAAGGCGCGCGCGGTGACGGCGCTGCCGACCAGGTTGACCTCGATGACGCGGCGCCAGGCCGCCTCGCCGGTGTCCGTGAACGGACCGCCCTGGGCCACTCCGGCGTTGGCGACGACGATGTCGGCCCGGCCGAAGCGCCGCGCGACGTCCTCGGCGACCTGCCGCATGGCGTCGTAGTCGGTCACGTCGGCGTGCCAGAGGTCGGAGTCGGTGTGCAGGCGCGCGGACACCTGCTTCAGCTCGTCCGGCTCCAGGCCGACCAGGGCGATCTTCGCGCCGCGCGCGGAGAGCTTGCGGGCGAGCAGTTCGCCCACCCCCCGCGCCGCGCCGGTCACCACCGCGACCTGGCCGTCCAGACTTCTGCGCGCGCTCATGCCGTACGCTCCTCGTTCTCGCGGTTCTCGCCGCCGGTGTCCTTGCCGCTGTCCACCAGGGTCAGGGGCGGGCGGTCCGTCAGGTGCTCGCCGACCAGGCCGCGGATGGCGGAGGTGACCGTGTCCGGCGCCTCCATCGGGGTCATGTGGCCGAAGCCGTCCAGCTCGGTGAGGCCGAGGCCGCGGGGCAGCCCGGCGGCCAGCGCCCGGCTGTGGCGGCGCGGGGTGAGCCGGTCGCGGGTGCCGACGATGACGGCGGTGGGCACGGTCAGCTGGGCCAGCTCCGACTCCAGGTCCAGCGTCTCCAGGACGCGGCCCCACGCGGCGCGCACCCGGCCCGGGCAGCTCTGCACGATGCGCGCGCAGGCGTCCGCCGCGGCGGGCGAGGCCGTGCGGCCCATCGTTCCGTACTTCAGCAGGCTCCTGCTGATCGGCGTGACCGGGCCCATCGGCGCGCGGGTGCGCAGGAAGAAGCGGCCGAAGGCCGCCTGGAGGCGCTTGGGGCCCAGCGGCAGCAGCCGCGCCTCGGGCACGAGTTCGGTGATGCCGGTGCTGCACAGCAGCGCGGCGGCGGCGTGCTCCTGGAGCTGCGGCCGGCCGGCGGCCGCGACGATGGCCATGGCGCCCATGGAGTGGGCGGCCAGGACGGCCCGCTCGCCGGGCAGGAGCGTCTGGTCGAGCACGGCGGCGAGGTCGTCGGCGAGCACGCGCGTGCCGTAGGCGGAGAGGTCGCTGGCCGGGCTGCGGCCGTGGCCGCGCTGGTCGTACAGCACCACCCGGTGGTCGGCGGCGAGCGCCCGGACCACCGGCGCCCAGAAGGCGATCGAGCAGGTCCAGCCGTGCGCGAGGACGACGGCCGGAGCGTCGGCGGGCCCGTGGACCTCCACGTGCAGGCCGGCGCCGTCCGCCGAGGTGACGGTCAGCTCGCGGGCGGGCGCGGGCGGGGCGAAGGATCCGGAGACGGCGTGCGGCGGGCGGCTCATGCGATGGCCTCCTCAGGCTCGGCGTGCGCGCCGGCGGTACGGGCCGGGGCGCGCAGCACTTCGTATTCGGCGAGATCCACGCGGCGGGTGGCGGCCTGGAACGCGGACGTGGTGCCCGGCCAGACGGTGGTGTTGCGCCCGTTGGCGTCGAGGTACCAGCTCTGGCAGCCGCCGGTGTTCCACACCGTGCGCTCCATGCGCCGCTGGATCTTCTCGTTCCAGGCGCGCTGCGCGGCCGGGCGGGGGTCGAGGGCGACCTTGCCGCCGAGGCCGTCGAGCTGCCGCAGGTAGTCGATCAGGTAGTTGAGCTGGGCCTCGATGATGAGGATCATCGAGCTGTTCCCGAGCCCGGTGTTGGGCCCGATGATCTGGACGAAGTTCGGGAAGCCGGCCACGGTGGTGCCGCGCAGCCCCTCCATGCCGTCCTTCCACTCCGCCGCGAGCGAGATGCCGCCCGCGCCCGTGACGTACCGGGCCATCGGCGAGTCGGTGACGTGGAAGCCGGTGCCGAAGATGACGGCGTCCACCTCGGTCTCGGTGCCGTCGGAGGCGACGAGCGTGCTGCCGCGCACCTCCTTCAGGCCCGCGGCGACCAGGTCCACGTTGGGCTGGGCGAGCGCCGGGTAGTAGGTGTTGGACAGCAGGATGCGCTTGCAGCCGATGCGGTAGTCCGGGGTCAGCTTGGCGCGCAGCGCCGGGTCCCTGACGACCCGCCTCATGTGCCCCAGGGCGAGGTTCTCGATGAGACCCAGCTGGTCGGGGTACCTGGTGAAGGCGCTGACCTGGAGTTCCCGTATGCCCCACAGCAGTTGGCGGCGCAGCGCGCGGGTGGCGGGCACGCGCGTGTGCAGCCACTTCTCCAGGCCGCTGATCCGGCGGTCCGCGCGCGGCAGCACCCACGGCGGCGTGCGCTGGAAGAGGGTCAGGTGCTTCACGTCGCGCTGGATGGCGGGCACGATCTGGATGGCGGAGGCGCCGGTGCCGATCATGGCGACGCGCTTGCCGCGCAGGTCGTAGTCGTGGTCCCAGCGCGCGGAGTGGAAGACCTTGCCGGGGAAGGAGTCGACGCCGGGGATGTCCGGTATCTTCGGGTCGGACAGCGGCCCGGTCGCGGAGACCACCACGTCGGCGGTCAGCGGCCCGCGCGCCGTGTCGATCTCCCAGTGCAGCGCGTCGGCGTCCCAGCGCAGGTCGCGGACCTCGGCGTTGAAGCGGATGTGCGGGCGCAGGCCGAAGGTGTCGGTGACGTGCTCCAGGTAGGCGCGGATGTGCTTCTGCCCGGAGAAGTTCCGCGGCCACGCCGGGTTCGGCGCGAAGGAGAAGGAGTACAGGTGCGAGGGGACGTCGCAGGCGCAGCCCGGATAGGTGTTGTCCCGCCAGGTGCCGCCGACGGAGTCGGCCCGCTCCAGCAGCACGAAGTCGGTGATCCCCTCGCGGCGCAGCCGTACGGCCGCCCCCAGCCCGCCGAATCCGGTGCCGATCACCGCCACCCGTACGTGCTCACGCGTCAGCCCGGTCATGCCGCCGCCTTTCCCGTCCCTGGACGTTCGATGTCTCCACAGCCGTCAACCGTTCGGCCCGATAGTGCCAGCGTTCACTGGCATGGTTGGAGCGTAGGGCAGATACATACCGCGCGGTAGGGGGAGGGCAGGATGAAGTTTCCGTCGGTTACACCACAGGGCTCCCCCGGCGCCGCCGCGCGCCGCGGCGGGCCGCCTACGCTGGGGACCGGGGAGACGCCCGACCAGCCAGGGGAGCCGGAGCCGTTGCACGAGTACCGCATGTCGGAGCTGGCCGAGAAGGCGGGCATCAGCGTCCGTACGCTGCGCTTCTACCGCGAGCGCAAGCTCATCCCGCCGCCGCGCCGCGAGGGCCGTATCGCCTGGTACAACGACGAGCACCTGACCCGCCTGCACAGCATCGCCGCCCTGCTGGAGCGCGGGCACACCCTCGGCGGCATAGCCGAGCTGCTCGACGCCTTCGAGAGCGGGCGCCGCGACGTCGCCGAGTTCCTGGGCCTGGACACCGCCTTCGGCACCCCGTGGTCGGAGGAGACCCCGGTCCGGCTCACCCCGGAGGACCTGGCCGACTACTTCGCCGACCAGGTGACCCCGGAGAGCCTGAAGGCCTCCCTCGACCTCGGGTACGTCGCGGTCGACGGCGAGCAGATCGTCCACGTCAGCAAGCGGCTGCTGGAGGCCTCCCGCTCCCTGGTCGAGTTCGGCGTGCCGCTGGCCGCCATGATGGCCGCGGCCCGCGAGGTGCGCCCGCACATGGAGGCGCTGGCCGACATCTTCACCACCCTCATCCGCACGCACGTGCTGACGGACGCGCCCGACGGCACCGCCGGCACGGCGGGGGAGGCCGCCGGAGGACCGCCGCCGTGGGCGCCGGAGCCGGAGGAGCTGGCCGAGATGGTCGGCGAGATCGTGACGTACCTGCGCCCGCTCGCCGAGGGCGTGGTGGAGGCGGAGCTGTCCATGGCCATGGACCGCCGGGTACGGGCCGAGCTGCGGACCTGGCTCGGCGGCGGGGCGTACGGGCAGGCGGCGGACGACGCGCGGGCTACGGAGGACGCGCGGGCGGCGGAACCGGACGCCCCGGAGGCGGAGCCCGTCCCGGACGCGGGGCGGGGGGCGGGCTGCGTGCCCCGGACCGGCGCGGGTCCGGAGCCGGACGGCGCGCGGGACCGGGGCGGTCCGGCGGACGGGTGAGGCCGGTACGCCCGCCACGGCCGGTGCCGGGGCGCCGGGCCGGGCCG